>JAAYAE010000096.1 GCA_012719555.1 Acholeplasmataceae bacterium
CGGTTGCTCCTTTATAATTGATAAAATATGCTAAATAAGGTAGAATAGAAACATATTCTAAAATTGGAGGTTATATAAATGCCTGATAATAAAATTATTGCAACGACAGATTTTCCAAGTTTAATACATAACGCGGAGGTCTGCGGAGAAATAGTAAAATGGGGAAATAATAATGGGTATCCTTTACAAAAGGCAAAATTAATTGCGAAATTGGAAGCTTATGTTGGTTTCGCTCCTGAATATATGGTTGTAGCTAGAAGAAAACCGCCCATACCGGGAGGTTGGACGGTTACTGTTGAAAAGTATGAACCGGAGACTCGTATTATTCCGGTGAATGTAAAAAAGGTAAAAAAAGCTGATGGCAGTAGTGACTATGAAATCAATAAGTTTGTTTTGAAAATGATGGATGAATATCGCAAGGAAGGTTTAACAATTAATATTAGCAAGATACCTTCCGAGATTTATGGGTCAATGACTCGTGAAATTACTGCTACAGGTCATCCGATTTTAGTGGAATCTTTTGAAGAATTTATAGACAATATGCGCTAATTAAGACCAACGCTGCTATTTTTTAGCAGCGTTTTTCTTTTTTTCGGCGTCTAAATATTCCCCAACAATTTTCACGGCACAATAATCCCCACACATAGAGCAAGCTTCATCATCACTCTTGTTTTTTGCATCACGGAAACGTTGTGCTTTTACAGGGTCTATAGCTAATTTAATTTGCTCAGGCCAGTTTAATTCTTTACGTGCTTTTGCCATTTTCAAATCCCATTCAATTGCTGAGGGAATTCCTTTTACAATATCAGCAGAATGTCCGGCAATGCGAGTTGCTATTACACCTTCACGTACATCGTCAATATCAGGTAAACCTAGATGTTCGGCAGGAGTAACATAGCACAAGAAATCGGCGCCGGCAGAGGCGGCAAGCGTACCACCGATAGCGGAAGTAATGTGATCATAGCCTGGTGCGATGTCTGTTACTAAAGGCCCTAACACATAGAAAGGTGCACCTTTACAGAGACTCTTTTGTAATTGCATATTAGTTGCTATTTGGTTATAGGGTACATGGCCAGGGCCTTCTACCATAACTTGAACACCGCGTTCCCAGGCTCTTTGTGTTAATTCGCCTAAGTTAATAAGCTCTTGTATTTGAGCTCTGTCTGTAGCATCAGCTAAGCAACCTGGACGCAGGCCATCGCCTAGACTAATAGTTACATCGTATTTTTCACAGATGTCTAAAATTTCATCATAATATTCATAAAAAGGATTTTCCTTTTCGTTATGTAGCATCCAACCCGTAATAAAAGAGCCACCTCTGCTAACTACGTCCATAACCCGGCCTTCCGTGGTTAAAGCATGGATTACGTTCTTGTTGATACCGCAGTGCATGGTCATGAAATCAGCACCATCTTTAGCTTGTTCTTCAATAACTTGGAAAATATCTTCTTTGGTCATTTCTACAACGGCACCGTGAGTTTTTATAGCATTTACAGTAGCTTGATAAATGGGGACGGTACCGACCATAACAGTAGAGGCAGCTATAATGGAACGCCTGGATTGATCAATATTATCACCGGTGCTTAAATCCATTACGGCATCAGCCCCGGCGTCAATGGCAGCTTTTAGTTTGGCTAGTTCCGGTTCCGGATCAGGATATGATGAGGAAGTACCAATATTGGCATTAACTTTTGTGGTTAACCCTTTGCCTACCCCTCTGGGGATGAGGTTTTTATGATTAATATTTGCGCAGATGGCGATGGTTCCTTCCGCAACTCGGGCCCTAATAATTTCCACAGGAATGTTCTCTTGTGTAGCCACAATTTTCATTTCTTCAGTAATAATGTTGTTACGAGCTTTTTGCATTTGTGTTTGCATAATATGCCTCCCAAAATAAAATAACCGCTTTCTTTTTAAAGAAAGCGGCGCCTTAAAACTACCTAAAGGTACCACTTCCCTACGACGGTATTATCCGCAATCAGGTTCTAAGGGTCGACCATAGGTCTCTCAGCATTCAGCGCCCCCAGTGATAAAAAACTATTGATTTATAGGGTAAGTTTAACAAAAATATCTAGGAAATACAATGCTTTATTTATTGATTTAATATATAATAGTTACAGATTACAAGTTGAAAAAATAATTTACATGGTTGCTTTTTTATTGTACACTATTTGTGTGCAAGTATACATGATTTATAAGTAAGTATACATGAACTAGTGTAAGAAATTTTATGGGAAAGAGGGTGTCTCCCCAATGGCAAAAATGAAAACAATGGATGGTAACACTGCTGCCGCATATGTGTCTTATGCATTTACGGACGTAGCGGCTATTTACCCCATCACGCCGTCTTCACCTATGGCTGAAGTAAGCGATGAATGGGCAGCACAAGGCAAGAAAAACCTATTTGGTCAAACTTTGAAAGTTATGGAAATGCAGTCAGAAGCAGGAGCTTCAGGTGCGGTGCATGGGTCTTTAGCAGCAGGGGCGCTTACTACTACGTATACTGCTTCCCAAGGTTTATTACTTATGATTCCTAATATGTACAAAATCGCCGGAGAATTGCTTCCGGGTGTATTTCAAGTATCGGCAAGAGCCTTAGCCACTAGCTCACTTTCTATTTTTGGCGATCATCAAGATGTTATGGCTGCACGTCAAACAGGATTCGCACTTTTGGCTGAAAGCAGCGTACAAGAAGTTATGGATCTTTCCGCCGTAGCACATTTGTCCGCTATTCGTGGTCGAGTACCTTTCTTGAATTTCTTCGACGGGTTCCGAACTTCTCATGAAATTCAAAAGGTTGAACTTATTGATTATGCGGTTTTAGATAAAATGCTTGACAAAGAAGCAGTAGCCGCTTTCCGGGCCCGCGGATTAAATCCGGACAAACCCGTTATTAGAGGTACAGCTCAAAATCCTGATATTTACTTCCAAACCCGCGAAGCAGTAAATGAATATTATAAGGCTTTGCCGGCTATTGTTGAAGACTATATGAACCAAGTAAGTGCGGTAACAGGTCGCAAATATGGCCTATTTAATTATTATGGAGCAGAAGATGCTGAACGCGTAATAATTATTATGGGTTCAGGCGCAGAGACTGTACAAACTGTAGTAGAGGCTTTGAATGCCAAGGGTGTAAAAGTTGGTGTGTTGGTTGTGCATTTATACCGTCCGTTCTCTGCTAAGCATTTTCTTGCAGCTATGCCTAAGAGCGTTAAAAAGATTGCTGTTATGGACAGAACTAAAGAGCCGGGAGCTTTGGGAGAACCGCTGTATTTAGATGTCCGTGAAGTTTACTACAACAGTGATGAGCGTCCTGTTATTATTGGCGGCCGTTATGGTTTGGGTTCTAAAGACTTGTTCCCGGCTGATGTTTTGGCTGTATACGAAAACTTAAATGCAGCTGAGCCTAAGAACGGTTTTACCGTTGGTATAGTGGACGACGTTACAGCCACTTCACTACCAATAAAAGAAGCTTTAAATACTACCCCTGCTGGCACAAAGAGCTGCAAGTTCTGGGGACTGGGCTCTGATGGTACTGTTGGTGCTAATAAGAGTGCAATTAAAATTATAGGCGACCATACCGACATGTATGCGCAAGGCTACTTCTCCTATGATTCCAAGAAATCAGGAGGAATTACGGTATCACATTTGCGCTTTGGTGATACACCTATTCGTGCACCTTACCTAATCAACTTTGCTGACTTTGTAGCGGTACATAACCAATCATATGTACATAAGTATGATGTTCTTGCCGGGCTTAAAGCAGGAGGGACTTTCCTACTGAATTGTCAATGGGGGCCTGAAGAGTTAGAGGTTAATCTGCCTGGGCAGATGAAACGCTATATTGCTGAAAATAAAATCAAATTTTATACTATAGATGCAGTAAAAATTGCTGAAAGTATTGGTTTGGGCGGACGCATTAATATGATAATGCAATCTGCATTTTTCAAATTGGCAGAAATCATTTCTGTTGCTGATGCTAGTAAGTATCTAAAAGAAGCAATTGATCATTCTTATGGCCTTAAAGGTCAAGATGTTTTGGATATGAACTATGCTGCTGTTGATCAGGGTGCTGAGGCCGTAGTAGAAGTAAAGGTTCCTGCTGCTTGGGCAGAAGCCAAAGACACCAGCGAGCTTGCAATAACTGAAAATGAATTTGCCAAGAATATTTTGGAGCCGATGAATAGGATGGAGGGCGACAAATTACCTGTCAGCAGTTTCCTTGATCATGCTGACGGATCTTTCCCTTCAGGAACTTCCGCTTTTGAGAAACGCGGAATAGCTATTAATGTTCCGGAATGGCAGATTGACAAATGTATTCAATGTAATCAATGCGCTTTTGTGTGTCCTCATGCTGTTATTCGTCCTGTTTTGCTAAATGAAGAGGAAATGGCCGCTGCTCCTGCAGGCTTAACTGCTAAAGACGCTGTTGGGGCTAAGGACCTTAAATTCCGTATTGCAGTATCCGCAATGGATTGCGTAGGTTGTGGTAATTGCGTACAGGTTTGTCCCGCTAAGGAAAAGGCTCTAATTATGAAGCCTTTGGCAACGCAAATGGATCAAGTTGCCTTGTGGGACTATGTATCAAATAAAGTAGCTCATAAAGCCAATCCTATGAATAAGAAAACGGTTAAAGGTGTTCAATTTGAAGAACCGTTACTAGAATTTTCCGGTGCTTGTGCCGGCTGCGGCGAAACCCCATACGCTAAACTGGTAACTCAATTAGTGGGTGACCGTATGATGATTGCTAATGCTACCGGATGTACTTCTATTTGGGGTGCCAGTGCACCGTCTATGCCATATACGAAGAATTGCAAGGGCCATGGCCCGAGCTGGGCTAACTCATTGTTTGAGGATAATGCCGAGTATGGTTTGGGTATGTTCTTGGGAGTTAAACAATCACGTGAAAGGGTTGCCGCAATGATAAAAGCAACGCTTACACAAAATATCAGTGCAGAGTTAAAGGCAGCTATGGAAGACTGGCTGGCTAATGAAAATGTCGGAGAAGGGACGCGTGAGCGTGCTGAAGCCCTTGAAGCTTTACTAGCTAAAGAAAAAGACGGTAATGCTGTTTTAGAAGAAATTTATGCAAACAAAAATCTTTTTGTTAAACGGTCCCATTGGATTTTTGGTGGCGACGGCTGGGCATATGACATCGGATTTGGCGGAGTCGACCATGTATTGGCTTCCGGTGAAGATGTGAACATTATGGTTTTTGATACTGAAGTATATTCAAACACAGGGGGTCAATCTTCTAAGTCTACGCCAACTGCCGCTATTGCAAAGTTTGCTGCCAGCGGCAAAAAGACCAAGAAAAAAGATTTGGGTATGATTGCCATGACTTATGGCTATGTATATGTAGCACAAGTTGCTATGGGTGCAGATAAGAACCAAACCTTGAAGGCCATTGCTGAGGCAGAGGCTTATCCCGGACCATCAATTATTATTGCTTATTCTCCTTGTATTAACCACGGTTTGAAATTGGGTATGGGATGTACGCAGTTAGAGGAAAAACGTGCTGTTGAGGCAGGGTATTGGGCTAACTTCCGTTATAACCCAGCACTTAAGGCTGAAGGAAAACAAGCTTTCTTCCTAGATTCTAAAGAGCCTACGGCAGATTTCAGAGAATTTTTGTTGGGAGAAGTTCGTTATTCCTCCTTACTCAAACAGTTCCCAGATACGGCTGAAGCACTTTTTGAAAAAACACACAAAGACGCAATGGAGCGTATTGCCGGGTATAAAAAATTAGCCGAGGAAAAGCTATAATAATTATCAAAGTCGGAACACATCGCATATAAATTATGCGATGTGTTCTTTTTTATAGTATGCTAATGTCTTGTATGTTATAATATATGAGGTATTCATACGGAAGTATTAACAAGTTTTAATTTAAGGAGAATAAAATGCTGGTATATTTTTTTACTTTTCTTGGTGGTTTAGCACTTTTCCTCTATGGCATGCAACTTATGGGAGATGGCCTGCAACAAGCCGCAGGTGCACGTTTGCAAAAAATACTGGAAGCATTAACCGGTGTTACTGTTTTTGGTGTGGCTCTGGGAGCTGGAGTAACAGCTGTTTTACAATCCAGTAGTGCGACTACTGTTATGACGGTAGGTTTGGTTAATGCAGGGTTGTTGACGTTGAAACAAGCCTTTGGTATTGTTATGGGTGCGAATATAGGGACCACGGTTACGGCCCAATTAATTGCTTTTAAACTAACGGATTATATTACATTAATTCTAGCTATTGGTTTTGTTATGCAGGCTTTTTGCACTCGCCGTAAAGTAAAATATTTCGGACAAGTGTTGCTTGGTTTTGGCATACTGATGCTGGGTATGAGTATGATGAGCGACTCTGTCAGTCCATTACGTCAATATGCTGGGTTTATTTCTTTTATTCAGACTTTTGCAGTTCACCCAATTTTGGGTTTATGTGTGGGCGTGCTTATGACAGTTGTTATTCAATCAAGCAGTGCTACTATTGGTATATTGATTGCCATGGCAAGTCAAGGTCTTATTCCTTTAGAAGGGGCTATACCTGTTCTTCTGGGCGATAATATTGGTACTTGTATTACTGCTGTTATGGCTACTCTTAGAGCCAACATTAATGCTAAACGTGTAGCCCTGGCACATGTGCTGTTTAACGTTGTAGGCAGTTTGATTTTTTTGATATTTATGGATTATTTTATAAAATTTGTATTAACAGTCTCGCCTGAGAATAATATTGCTAGGCAAATTGCCAATGCCCATACGGCTTTTAATGTTTTAAATACATTGTTATTTTTGCCTTTTGCCGGTAAATTCACTGATTTCATTCAAGTACTTATGCCGGGTGATGACACTTGTGTTTCGCGTAAACCACAATTTCTCAATGATGACATGCTTTCTACTCCTGCTATTGCCATGAGCCTTGCTACTAAAGAAGTAGTACGTATGGGCAACATGGCAAAGACAAATATAGAACAAGCTTTTATGGCCATTGATGCTTTTGACAGTCATAAAATAGCATATGTTTTGGAACATGAACCAGCTATCGATGCTTTGGAAGAAGACATTACTTGTTATTTGACAAAAATGTCTGAGAAACAAATGGATACTGAGATGTCAGCACGACATACCGGTTTGTTGCATGCTTGTAATGATATTGAGCGTATAGGCGATCACGCCGAAACAATTGCAAAAAAGGTGCGTAATATGCATGAAGACGCAGTAACTTTTTCGCCTGAAGCGCAGCAAGAGCTAAGAGAACTTGGTGGCTTAGTATTAGAAACATGTACTAAGGCTTTGGCAGCACTGGAAAATGATGATAGAGAATTGGCCCAAGAAGCACTTAATATATCACATCAAGTTAAACTTAATCAAAAAGAAATTCGCAAAAATCATGTTACAAGATTAAATGAAAAAATATGTACTCCTGCTAGTGGATTTGTCATGTTGGAACTTCTTATAAACATGAAGAGAGTATCTGATCATAGTAAGAATATAAGTCAGTTGGTTCTTGGCGAATTTTAATGGAATATATGTAAGAGTTTGCATTTTTGCCTTGACAAAGACCCAGACCGTCCCTTATAATAGCAAATGTAACATTTTAACTGCGGAAATAGCTCAGTGGTAGAGCACCTCCTTGCCAAGGAGGGGGTCGCGAGTCCGAATCTCGTTTTCCGCTCCAACAAATATTATCCTATTCTACACTGTAGAGTAGGATTTTTTATTGTAAGGAAAAATGCTTATTGTACTTAACTTTTAAATGAATTTTTCTATTAAATGGGGAAATTATGCTGTTTTAATAACAGGTATTTGGGTAGCAGAAGAATCTATGGTCTTTTTTTTATATATAATGTAAGAACTACATCCATAAGTTGCCAAATATTGCCCTTTATGGTATGATAAACAAGCGGTTTTTGTGGATATTTTCAAAAAACAAGCGATTATAAAACAAAAAATAAGTATTTCGCATAGCGAAATAAGGAGGATTTCTTTAATGAGTATTTCTGTAGAGAGACAAGGGAATGAAGCAATAATAAAGTTGGGGCTACAAGTTGATGAAGTAAATAAGGGATTTAATAAGGCTATTGCTAAAATAAACAAACAAGTTAGTATTCCCGGCTTTAGAAAAGGCAAAGCTCCCCGCAATATTTTAGAAAATCATGTAGGCAAAGAGGCTGTTAAACAAGAGGCCTTTGAAATATTGGCTAATGAATGTTACACCAAGGCTTTAACTGATGAAAAACTAATCCCAGTATCCGATCCTAAGATTACTGAGTACAAATTCGAAGAGAATGAAGACATGGAGCTTACTTTAACGGTTACCCTAAAACCAGAACCGGAATTGGGTGAGTACAAAGGTCTTTCCGTTGAGAAAAAAGTTGTAGAGATTACCGACAAAGAAGTTGACGAGGCTATTGATGATTTGCGTAAACGTGCAGCCAAAATGGTGGTAGTAAAAGATGCCATTATTGAGAAGGGCGATTTTGCCATTATTGATTTTGCCGGTACCGTAGATGGTAAACCTTTCTCCGGTGGTGAAGGCAAGGGATATCCTTTAGAAGTAGGTTCAGGCAGCTTCATACCTGGGTTTGAAGAGCAATTGGTTGGACTAAAAGCAGGGGACTCCACTGATGTTGATGTTACTTTTCCTGAGAGCTATTTTGTAAAAGAATTAGCCAATAAGGAAGCAATATTCAAAGTTCATGTACAGGATGTAAAGCGTAAAGAATTACCGGAGTTAAATGACGAGTTTGTTAGTGCGAATTCTGATAGTAAGACTGTAGAAGAATTAAAGAGCACTTTAAAAGAGCGTCTACAAAAGAGTGGAGAACAGCAATCACAAGTTGAATACGAACGTGCCTTAGTTATGAAGGCTGTTGAAAATGCTGTCTTTGAAGTTCCTGATATTATGGTAGAAGACCGTGTTTCCCGTATGGTTGATGAATTGCAGATGAGTTTGGAAAGTCGTAAGATGAATATGGATATGTATATGAAATACACAGGTCAGGATATGACTAAAATACGTGAAAATCAAAAACCGACAGCAGTAGAAAATGTCAAAACAGATTTGGTTTTGGATGCTATCGCTAAAGCTGAAAATCTTCAAATTTCCGAAGAAGAGGTTAATGCCGAGATGGCTGCTATTGCCTCTCAACATGGCGCTAGTGTTGAAGATGTTAAAAAAATCATAGCGGGTAACCGTAATATGGGATTATTACTGGCTAATGTATTGCGTAAAAAAGCCGCTCATATTATTATTGATAGCGCTAAATAATTGTTTTTAGGTATATAATATTATTATAGAAGTGAGGTGTGCTATATGGCTTTTGTGCCGATAGTTGTAGAACAGTCTAGTCGGGGTGAACGTTCTTATGATATATATTCCCGCTTGCTCAAAGATAGAATAGTCTTTGTAACAGGCCAAATTGATGATTATATGGCTAACCTCATTATTGCTCAGCTGTTGTTTTTGGAAGCGGAAGACCCTAGCAAGGATGTTCACCTCTACATCAACAGCCCGGGTGGCAGTGTGAGTGCCGGTATGGCGATTTATGATACGATGCAGTATATTAAACCTGATGTTTCCACTATTTGTATCGGTATGGCGGCGTCCATGGCGTCTGTGCTTTTGGCAGCAGGGACACCTGGCAAACGATTTGCGCTACCGTACTCAAGGGTGATGATTCATCAACCGCTTGGCGGAGCCCAAGGGCAGGCCAGTGATATAGAGATTCATGCTAGGGAAATACTGCGTATTCGTGAAGAAATGACAGATATTCTGGTAAAACATACAGGACAAACAAAAAAGAAAATACAGCAGGACACTGAAAGGGATCACTTCCTGACTAGTGCAGAAGCTAAAGCATACGGTCTTATTGATGAGGTCGTAACCCGAGAAGCTGATAAATCTGCTGCGATAAAAGAATAGTAGATGGGTGGGTATCTCATCTCGCATTTTGAGTGAAGGAGGAGTGACATATGAACTTTGGCGATGGAAATGATAACAATTATACCTGTTCCTTCTGTGGCAAAAAACAAGGGCAAGTGAAGAAACTGGTTGCTGGACATAATGTCTTTATTTGTGATGAATGTATTGAAGTGTGCAATGAAATGCTGGCAGAAGAGTTTGCTCAACCGGCAGAAGAGTTACGTAGTGATTTGCCTAAACCTAAAGAAATTAAGGAGATTCTTGACCAATATGTAATTGGACAAGATGATGCTAAGAAAACGTTGGCTGTAGCGGTTTATAATCACTACAAACGTATTCACTATGAAGATCAGCATAAAAATGACGATGTGGAATTACAGAAATCTAACATTTTGATGTTGGGGCCAACAGGTAGTGGTAAAACTTTATTGGCACAGACTTTGGCAAAAATTTTACAGGTACCTTTTGCCATTGCTGATGCTACGGCACTCACTGAAGCTGGCTATGTAGGTGAGGATGTAGAAAATATTTTGTTGCGTTTAATTCAAAATGCAGATTTTGATATTGAACGTGCTGAACGAGGTATTATTTATATTGATGAGATTGATAAAATCTCCCGTAAGTCTGAAAACCCTTCTATTACTAGAGATGTTTCCGGTGAAGGAGTGCAGCAAGCCTTACTAAAGATTTTAGAGGGAACGGTAGCTAGCGTCCCGCCCCAAGGTGGTCGCAAGCATCCTCATCAAGAATTTATTCAGATTAATACAACCAACATTTTGTTTATTTGTGGCGGAGCTTTTGCTGGCATTGAAAGCATTATTAGTTCCCGTATTGGCAAAAAAAATATGGGCTTTGGTGCGGATATTAAAACTAAGAATGAGCTAAAGGCTGATGCGGTACTCAAGAAGGTTTTGCCTGAAGATTTAATGAAGTTTGGTTTAATCCCCGAATTTGCCGGTCGTTTACCGGTGATTGTAACGCTAGATTCTTTGGATGAAGCAGCTCTTATCCGCATTTTAACTGAACCCAAAAACGCTTTAACCAAGCAATATGAGCATTTTTTGGCTATGGATGATGTGGAACTTAGTTTTGATGAGGGAGCCTTGAAGGCTATCGCTCATGAAGCACTTAGTCGTAGCGCCGGAGCTAGAGGATTAAGGGCAATCATAGAAAATATTATGCGTAATGTTATGTATGAGGTTCCTTCTAGGGGCGATGTGAAAAAATGTGTGGTTACAGAGGATGTAGTTATAGCACATAAAGACCCTACGCTTTTATTAGAGGAAGCATCAAAAGAAAAACGTAAAAAAGCATAAATTGAAGGGGAAAAGGGGGTTAACCTTTTTCCCCTTTTTGTCTATAATGTAAGTTAAAGAGTATAATATGTATACTTATAATAGATTGGAGGGTTATATATGAGTGACAATAATTTAAGAATACCGCTTTTGCCTTTGCGGGGTATGTTGGTATTTCCGGGCATGATTATAAATTTGGATATTGGTCGTGAGCGGTCTATTAAAGCGATAGAGACTGCTATGAATGGTTCACGTAGGATTTTTTTAGTAGCTCAACGCGAGGCGACTATTATTGATCCTACTGCTTCTGATATGTTTACATTTGGCATTGTTGCTGAGATAAAGCAGTTGTTAAAACTACCTAATGGGGCATTGCGTGTTTTAGTAGAAGGTTTGACCCGGGCACAGATTTTATCAGTAGAAGATGTTGCTGGATCTAATTTTGACGCTATTATAAACATAGTGGGAGACATTAATGATCATAGTAATGAAGTAGAAGCACTAAAACGAATGTTGGTAGAAACTTTTGAGCAGTGGGTTTTGGCTAGTAAAAAAATCACTTCTGAAGTTCTGCTTACCTTTAAAGATCAGCCGGATCCAGGACGTATTGCCGATATGATTGCCGGGTACCTTGCAATTAATATTAGCGAAAAAGAAAAAATTTTGGAAGCAAATGATGTAAAGACGCGCATGAATTTGTTATATGGATATTTGTGCAAGGAGTTAGAAATTGCCAACATCGAGAAGAATATTTCTCAACAGGTAAGTAAGCAAATCGAGCAGAACCAAAGAGAATATTATTTGCGTGAGCAAATGAAGGCAATTAGCAAAGAACTTAATGAGGGCGATGAACGTCAGTCTGAAGTAGATGAGTATAAGAAAAAAATAGAAGAATTAAAACTACCTGAAGATTTAGTTGAAAAACTCAACAAAGAACTAGACCGTTTATATAAAATGCCTCCAATGATGGCTGAAAGCGCAGTTATACGCAATTATTTGGATGTTGTTTTGAGCTTACCATGGAATAACGCTACTGAGGATAATTATGACTTAAAACTGGCGGCTAAAATTCTTAATAAGGATCACTATGGTTTGCAAAAAGTAAAGGAACGTATTTTAGAATATCTTGCAGTGCGGGCATTGACCAAGCAAAACAAAGGTCCTATTCTGTGTTTGGTAGGCCCACCCGGTGTTGGCAAAACTTCGTTAGCTCGAAGTGTTGCTCGCGCTATAGCACGTAAGTTTACTAGAATTTCTTTGGGTGGCGTTCGTGATGAAGCCGAAATACGTGGGCATAGACGCACCTATATTGGTGCTATGCCTGGTAGATTGATTCACGGAATGCAAACCTGTGGCACTTCTAACCCAGTATTTTTGCTAGACGAAGTGGACAAAATGAATGCTGATTTCCGCGGCGATCCGGCTTCTGCTCTGTTAGAGGTTTTGGACCCGGAACAAAATTGCAATTTTAGTGATCATTTTGTTGAATATCCTTTTGATATGTCCAATGTATTTTGGATTGTTACAGCAAATACTGTAGATACTATTCCTGCGGCCTTGTTAGATAGAATGGAAGTAATTCAACTGGCAAGTTACACAGACGAAGAAAAAGTAAAAATAGCTCAACTGCACTTAATCCCAAAAGAGCGCAAAGAGCATGGCCTTACAACAAAAACTTTTTCTGTAGCACCAAGAACTATCGAGCACATTATTCGCGATTATACACGCGAAGCAGGTGTGCGGAATTTGGAACGTAAGATAGCGGCATTGTGTCGTAAGGCTGCTAAGCAAATTGTAGATGGTGATGTAAAAAGTGTAAAAGTAAATCCAGCTAATTTAACAACTTTCTTGGGGCCAATTGTTTATTTAGAGAGTGATTTGAAAGCACGCAGTGAAGTTGGTATTTGTACAGGTCTAGCTTGGACTAGTGTTGGTGGTGAGATGCTTAAAGTGGAAGTAATCGCTTGTGCCGGTAAGGGCAAATTGCAATTGACAGGCCAATTAGGAGATGTTATGAAAGAGTCTGCACAGGCCGGCTATACATATATTCGTTCGCGTGCTAAACAACTAGGGCTTCAGGAAAATTTCTCTGAAACTACAGATATACATATTCATTTGCCGGAAGGTGCGATTCCTAAGGATGGACCTTCTGCTGGGATTACCATGGTAATAGCCATGGAATCAGCGCTAACAAAGCGTAAAGTTAAGGCTGGTATTGCCATGACCGGTGAAATTACTTTGTCAGGGAGAGTGCTTCCTGTAGGTGGTATTAAGGAAAAAATGTTAGCGGCAAGCAGATATGGTATTAAGAAAATTTTGTTGCCGGCACAAAACATGCAAGATTTAGATGAATTACCAAAGAAGGTGCGGGATGCTATTGAGTTTATTCCGGTTGAGCATATGGATCAGGTTACGAAAATAGCATTGGAGGATTAGAATGAATTTGAAACAATGGGATTTAATAACAGCAAAGTATTTGGCCTCAGCTGTAAACAGCGCTCAATATCCAGTGCCGCCCATGGAAGAGATTGCTTTTATCGGGCGAAGTAATGTAGGAAAATCTTCTTTAATAAATTCGTTAACTCGTTGTCGAGGGTTAGCTAGAGTTAGTGGCTCTCCTGGCAAGACTCAGACGCTTAACTTTTATGAGCTTTGTGCTAAAAGAATGTTAGGTGAAGTAGAGGATAGGCGCATATTTCACTTAGTGGATTTGCCCGGTTATGGCTTTGCGCGTACAGCAAAAGATAATCGTGAGCAGTGGTCGGCATTTATTGGCAAGTATTTGGAAAACTCGGAAAACTTGAAAATGGTTTGCCAATTAATAGATATTAGGCATAAACCCATGGATAGTGATATTGCTTGTTACCATTGGCTTATGGATTGTCAGCGGCCTACTATGGTTGTCTTGACCAAAGCTGATAAGCTATCTAAGGGAGCTGGATTGGCACAAAAGGAAGTATTCAAGAGAGAATTCGGCTTGGATGATAGTCGTATTATTACATATTCGTCTACTGCTCATACTATGCGTAATGAGCTTATTACAAGAGTGATGGATTACATAGACTAGAACTGGGGGAAGAAGGAGTAAAAGTTGGTTAGAGCGGGGTTGGTTGTACTAGCATTTTTTATCGGCTGGGGATTGAGTTTCATAGGCATGCCTATCCCTTGGATGTTAGGAGGTATTTTTGTATCATTGGCAATGAAAATTGCCGGCATACAGGGCGTATCGTGGCCTAGGAGATGGCGCAATTATGGATTGATAGTGGTTGGCTATGGTATAGGCCGCTATGTAACACCTTCGGTTTTAGATCAAATGCTACAACAAATACCTGGTATTGTAGGCGCCACTATTGTGGCTGTTGCCACTGCGCTTATTATTTCCGTTTTTATGGCTAAATATGAACATATGGATTTGCATAGTACCATTATGGGCATTATGCCGGGTGGTTTTACGCAGATGACGGCAATGAGTGACGAGGACTGCCGTGTTGATACAAATGTGGTAACTGTGCTGCAGAGTTTGCGTTTGATAACAATAGTGGTGACTGTTCCTTTTCTAGTTATAAATTTTCTGGGTGCACAAGTCACACAAACGGCTACTAGTTTGGCGGTTACTAAAGGCATTTCTTTTTGGCCTATTTTGCCCTTGGCTGCCATAGTAGGTTTTATTATGGAGAAATTAAAAATTTCGACACCTTATCTAATGGGACCTATTTTTGTGACCGCAGCGTTATCTTTGTATATGGGACTTTTAAACACTTCTCCTAATTGGTTGTTATCACTGGCGCAACTTAGCATTGGCATTTATGTAGGAACAGGGCTGGAACCTAAAAAAGTTAAAAAATTAATGCTGATATTACCCAATGTTTTCTTGGGAATTTTTGTCATGCTGGCAGTAAGTATTGGGGTAGCCTATTTGTTGTCCTATTTTTATGGTTTTAGTTTAATTACAGCTTTTTTAGCTATGGCTCCCGGCGGATTGGGAGAGATGTGTTTGGTTGGTATGTCTTTGGAAGAGACCGTGGCGATTATTTTGACATATCAAATGTTCAGATTTTTATTCTTGAATTTGGCGGTACCTGTTTGTATTGGCCGATATTTTGGGAAGCCGAGTTTGGGTGAAGAACGCTAAAAATAAAATACGGTTAAGCATCAGAGATATTGACATTATTACTAGATGTTGTATAATGAATGTGTAACTTAATAAAGTACAGATTAACGATAAGTCGGTGTAAGTCCGACACGGTCCCGCCGCTGTAAAGCCAGCATATCGGTCTGTAGTATCCTAAGTATCCTGCGAGAGACAGGAAGCGGATGAGAGTGATTTATTTCACAATTGTCTAGTTAGCTTCTTTCCTCAGGGGAAGAGGCTTTTTGTTTGCAGTATTGGACGTACTGTTTCTCTCAAAAAGTCATTTTCAAATGGTCCTTAAAATGAGGAGTGAGTGAGAGACACTTCGGAAAAAGTAAAAAAGAGGTTGCTTTTCTTAGGAAAAGCAGCCTCTTTTTCGTTTTTTATGGTAAGGAGTCCTTTTATCTTAGCTAGTTAGTCTTTTTTTGATGGACTAACATGGACCATACAATGCTTAACATTCGGAAAATTATTTTCAATGGTGTCATGTACTTTTTCTGCAATATGATGAGCGTGATACAAGGATTGATTCCCATCAGCACTAATATCGATGTCAACATAAAATTTTGCACCGAACATTCTAGTTCTGATTTCATCTATGCCATGAACTCCATCTTGACTCAGCACATGTTTACGCATTGCTGCCAAAGTTTCTTCGTCGCAAGCGTGATCTACTAATTTATTGGTAGCATCAATGAAAATTTCCCAAGCTGCATAGATTATCATTAAACAAATAATTACAGAAGCTAAGGAATCCATAATAGGATAACCCATCATAGCTCCGCCAATACCGATCAAACTTCCGATAGAGGAAAAAGCATCACTGCGATGATGCCAAGCATCGGCCATAAGGGCACCGGAATTAATTTTTACGGCAGCTCCTTTGGTATACCAAAACATGGCCTCTTTTACTACAATAGAGAGTACAGCGGCTACCAAGGCAATCGAGGTAGGTGCTTGCAAATGTGCATAGTTGTTAGAAAAAATGTTTTTCATGCCTTCGTAGCCTATACCAAGGCCGGTAATTAGAAGTATAAAGGCCAAAAACATGGCAGCAATGTCTTCTAATTTTTCATGTCCATACTGATGGGTAGAATCAGATGCTTTATTTGAAATACGAATACCAATAATAACGATGAAAGTGCTAAATACATCAGATGCTGAATGAATAGCATCTGAAACCATGGCTGCAGAATGACCAACAATACCGGCAAATAATTTAAATGCCGACAACAAAATATTTATTGCAATGCTAACGTACGAAACATGCATAGCTAAATGTTCATTTAATTTAGCTGAAACCCTACTTTCCATAATAAAACCCCTTAATTTTTATTATCTCTTAGGGTGTTTTAAATACAAATAGCACCCGTGGAACATACTACTGTCCCACAGGTGCTTAAATTTCAACCTGTTGCCAACTTGGCCCGGCCAACATAAATCACAGAGGATTTACCGCCTGATCAGTTTGTACTGTAGCTAATTTAGGCAGCGCAAAGAGATTGCTATCATAATAAGCTTTAGAATGATTTTTGTCAAGTAGTATGCTTATTGACAAAACCCCTAGGGGGGGATAATATATAAGCAATGGGAGGCGTTTATAATGGAGTATGGCTATAAGCATAGCAAGAATATAGTTAATCGGTTGGCACGGATTGAAGGGCATGTAAGATCTGTGAAAGAAATGGTTGAAGAAGGTAGAGAGTGTTCAGAAATATTAACTCAACTAGCAGCAGTACACCAAGCTATAGAAAATACAACAAAGGCTTTCCTTAAGGAGCACATGGAACATTGTGTAAACAGGGCAATTAAAGAAGGTAAACAAGAAGAGGCACTTAAAGAATTGCAAACTGCTATAGATAGATTTATGCGTTAAATGGAGGAGAAGATGAAGAAAATAGCTAAAGTCATAGAAAATATACATACAAAAATGCATAAAGAATATGTACCAAATCAAATAGAGCAGCATGTTCCCGGTCATCCTGTGGACTGTATGTGTGAAATATGCCATCCACATGTGGAATATTGCGATGTTTGCGGCGAGAGTTTAGCAAATTGTACTTGCAAAATGCCTGATGCAGATGTACCTAAAAAAGTATATATTTTAGAGAATTTGGATTGTGCAAATTGCGCTGCTATGATGTAACACA
>JAAYAE010000097.1 GCA_012719555.1 Acholeplasmataceae bacterium
GCAAGGGTAATGCTTGCTATGTAACAGCAGTTAAACAAGGGGTTACCTTTTCTGAAAAAGGAGAACCAGCACATTCTTCGTGGGTGAAGCTGGAGTTGAAATTATTGGCTGACGTAGGCATGGTAGGATATCCCAGCGTGGGTAAATCAAGTATCGTATCCAGAGTGTCTGCTGCCCGTCCCGATATAGCGGCGTATCACTTCACTACGTTGACACCGGTTTTAGGCGTAGTGCGCATTGATTCTGAACGTAGTTTCGTATTGGCCGATTTACCGGGACTTATTGAGGGTGCGGCTTCGGGAGTAGGATTGGGACATGACTTTTTGCGTCATATAGAACGCACTAAAGTTATTCTTCATGTACTAGATGTATCAGGCATGGATGGACGCGACCCTATAGAAGATTTTGACAAGATAAATAAGGAATTAGCTTTATATAGCGAAAGATTAGCTAAACGTCACCAGTTAGTAGTTGCCAACAAAATGGATTTACCTGATGCTCAAGAAAATTATGAAAGAGTAGCAGAATATGTGACGAGTAAGGGCTACGAAATAATGAAGGTTTCAGCGGCAACAGGTGAAGGATTACAAGCACTTATGTACAAGGCTTACGAGATGCTGCAAAATTTTGTGCCTGACGAAATAGAAATTGCTGAGGCAGCAGCTCCAGGAAATCCCGATGCTTTTGAAATTGTTCCCTGTGAGGATGCTAATTATGAGATTAAAGGGAAAAACATTGAGCGTTTGGTGGCAATGACTAATTTTGATAATGAAGAAGCATTGTATCGTTTCCAATTAATTTGGCGCAAACTAGGTATTGAAGCGGCATTGAAGGCTAAGGGAGTAAAAGAGGGTCAATCAATACGTATTCGCGATATGGTTTTCGAATATAAAGAGCAAGAATAAAAGGCAGGTATTAACCGTGAACAGAGAAGTGTTGGTAAAAGCCAAAAGAATAGTCGTAAAGGTTGGGACAAGTACTATTACTTATCCAAACGGCAAAATGAATTTCACGCAGATAGAACGATTGGCCAGAGAATTGACTGACCTTAGTAATCAGGGCAGGGAAATTATTCTGGTAACTTCAGGCGCTGTAGCTGTAGGAGTAGATCGCCTGGGACTTGCCGAAAAACCAAAGACTATTCCGGGAAAACAAGCTGCTGCTGCTGTAGGACAGGGCATTTTGATGCATGTGTACGAAAAGTTATTTGGAGAATATGGCCAGATAGTTGCTCAGGTACTTTTGACCAAGGGAGATGCTGTTGACAGGCATCGCTACACTAATTCACGTAATACTTTTCAAGCGTTGCTAGAGCAGAAGGTCATCCCCATAGTTAACGAGAATGATGTTGTTGCTTTGGATGAACTAAAAATAGGCGATAACGATAATATGTCGGCGTTAGTAGCAGGTATTGTAGATGCGGATGTCGATATTATTTTATCCGATGTGGCAGGTCTCTACACCGCTAATCCTCAGACTAATCCATCTGCTACCTTGCTTTCTGAAGTAACTGATATTACTCCGGAAATAGAAGCCAGTGCAGGCGGCGCAGGCACAAAAAATGCCGTGGGCGGTATGTTTACAAAACTACAAGCCGCTAAAGCCGCAGTTAGTTCCGGTATTAATTTAGTTATTGCTTTGGGAGAAGAACCCAATGTTATTACCAGAATTTTAAATGGTGAAGAGGTAGGAACATTATTTGTTTCCAAGGAAAATCGACTGCAATTCCGCAAACGTTGGTTGGCCTTTGGCGCTCGTATTATGGGCAAAATTGTTGTGGACGCCGGGTGTGCAAATGCAATATGTAAGGCAGGTGGGTGTAGTATTTTGCCTGCGGGTATAACCACAGTTGTTGGATGTTTTGAAACTGGAAATACTATTAGCGTAGTTGATGGTGCTGGCCATGAAATGGCTCGAGGATTAACTAATTACTCTTCTGAGGAATTACATATAATTAAGGGTGCTAAAACGTCAGAAATAGAAGAACTTATTGGGCACAAACATTTTGATGAAGTGATTCATCGTGATAATTTGGTTATTTTATAAATTATAGTAATAGCGTGCGTTATTAGGTGTTAGCGGTACTTTATATTTCTACAATAGGAGGGAAATATGGGTGTTCAGGAAACAGTAAGGGAACAAGCACTAGAAGCTAAATATGCTGAAATTGATTTAGCTTTGCTATCTGATCAAATAAAAAACAAAATATTATTTGCCATGGCAGATGCTCTGATAATTGAGCAGGGCCGAATTTTGAATGCAAATGCTTTGGATATGAAACTAGGCCGTGAAAAAGGAATGAGAGGTTCTTTTTTGGATCGCTTGCTTTTGACTGATGTTCGGTTGGAAGCTATAGCCGATGGTTTACGCAAAGTAGCACAACTGCCTAATCCGGTTGGTCAAATAGTGGATGGCAGGACTTTGCCAAATGGGCTGACTATCACGAAGGTTAAGGTGCCCTTGGGTCTTATTGGCATTATCTATGAGGCTAGGCCAAATGTAACGGCAGATGCTATAGGTTTGTGTATTAAGTCAGGCAACGCAGTAATTTTAAAAGGCGGTTCCGAGGCTATTAATTCTAATAAAGTCATTAGTGATGTACTGGCCGTAGCAGGAGAGCATGCCGGTATGCCCAAAGGTGCGATTCAATTTATTAACACAGCTGATCGTACTGCGGTAGATGCGTTGATAACTTTAAATGGTTTGGTAGATGTTGTTATTCCACGTGGCAGCGCTGGTCTAATTCAAATGGTAGTAAAAAATAGTACCGTTCCTGTTATTGAAACGGGTGCTGGTGTTTGTCATACTTATGTAGATTTTTCGGCTAATGTGGATATGGCGGTTGCCATTGCTTTTAATGCTAAAGTTTCTAGGCCATCTACTTGTAACGCCATGGAAACATTGCTGGTACATAAAGATATTGCAGAGAAGTTTATGCCACTTATGCTAGCTAAATATAAGCAAGCCGGTGTCATTATTATTGGTGATGATGGCTCTCGAAAATATGATGACAAAATTGATGCGGCTACCGAAAGTGCGTGGGGAACTGAATATGGTGATTTACACGTGAACGTGAAAATTGTCAATAGTATGGAGGAAGCCATAGAGCATATACGTAAATATGGCACAGGTCATTCTGAGGCCATTGTAACGGAAAATTATGCTAATGCTAGGAGATTTCAGGCGGCTATTGATGCAGCGGCAGTTTATGTAAATGCGTCAACACGCTTTACTGATGGATTCGAATTCGGTTTTGGTGCAGAAATTGGTATTAGTACACAAAAACTTCATGCCAGAGGGCCTATGGGATTACCTGAGCTTACAACTTTCAAATATTTAATTAATGGGAATGGTCAAATAAGGTAATATAAAAAAAGTGGCGGGTATGTGAAGAAAAAACATTATTCTGTCACTTTTTTAATGTATATTAGTGGAAAATAAAAGCATTAAAATTACAGTTGCTATTATATTTAGTTGGAAAGTGAGATGGCCATGGTGAAGTTTCTAAAAAACAACAAATATCTAATAATAATTGTCCTTGTGCTCATTGCAGCAGGTTTTGGTGGATATAAATACTACCAAAATAAAGAAAAGGCTAGTGAACCGGTAGTAAAGACCGCTGCTGTAGAGCGGGGTAACGTACGAAAAACCATTTCTGCAACCGGCGCTTTAAGTGCTGTTGATAACGTTGATATTAACTCCAAAATAACAGGCCGTATTACAAAGGTGTTCGTAGTGGAAAATCAACAAGTACAGGCTGGGCAAAAGTTGGTGCAGCTAGATGACACAACTTTATTAGCTACACAAAAACAAAAAGAAGCTTTGCTTACTGACGCCACCGCTAAATATAATAGATATAAAGTTTTGATTAGCCAGGGAGCTATTGCCCGTAGTGATTATGATACAGCTGAAGCTGATTATATCGTGGCTAAAGCAGATTATGATAGTGCTGTATCTAATACAAAAGATACAACCATTTATGCGCCTATTTCCGGCTCCATTATAGGTAAACCCACACCGGTTGGGCAGACAGTATCCTCCGGTATTTCTACGCCTCAGGTTTTGATGTCGGTAGCAAACTTAGATAAAATGCAAATAGAATTAATGGTGGATGAATCTGATATTGGTCAAGTTGTGGCAGGGCAAAAGGTTGAATTTACGGTGGATTCTTATACTGATCGTACTTTTACCGGCAAGGTCCGCCTAATATCCCGTAGTGCTACAACGACGAATAATGTTATATATTATAAAGTATATGTTGATGTTGACGATGCTGATGGCAAATTGTTGCCAACTATGACGGCTAGAGCAAATATTGTAGTGGGTGAAAAAGATGATGTCCTAATGGTGCCGACTACTTGCCTGCGTACTGAAGGAAAACAAAAATACGTACAAGTATATGATGAAAAAACTAAAGCGATAACTAATGTAAATGTAGAATTAGGAATGACCGGTGATGACAGTGTCGAGGTTACCGGAAACTTGCAAGAAGGACAGAAATTGTTAGTTAAGGCGACTAAAGTTACTACTACAACTCAAAAAAATAACATACTTGGTGGCGGCGGACCACACGGGCCGGGCATGTAAGTAAAGGAGCAGGCTAATGGCAGTCATTGAATTAAAGGATATAATGAAGACTTACGTTATGGGTGATTCTATTGTGCATGCTTTGGATCATGTGACTGTTAATTTTGAAGTAGGTGTTTTTACAGCCATTATGGGACCATCCGGTTCCGGAAAGTCTACTATGATGAATATTTTAGGATGTTTGGATCGTCCAACATCAGGACAATATTATTTAGATGGTAAGGACGTAGCCGGATATACTGACGACGAATATGCGAAAACTCGTAATCGTAAAATAGGCTTTGTTTTTCAGAACTTCAATTTGTTATCAAGAATTAGTGCTTTGGATAATGTAGCATTACCATTGATTTATGCCGGTATTGACTATGATGAACGTTGTGAAAGAGCAAAAAAAGCTTTGGAATCAGTAGGTTTAGGCGATCGCCTAGAGCATAAACCAAATGAAATGTCAGGAGGTCAAAGGCAACGTGTAGCAATCGCCAGGGCGCTTATTAATAATCCGGCTATTGTTATGGCCGATGAACCTACGGGCAATTTAGACAGCAAATCTACTTTTTAAATAATTGATATTTTTAAAGAATTAAATGCTCAAGGCAGAACGATAATTATGGTAACTCATGAACCGGAGATTGGTGAAATGACAGAAAGAATCGTCACTATGCGTGATGGCAAGATGGTTAGTGATGAACGGAGGTAGCCTCTAATGTTTCAAGAATGTATAAAAATGGCCATTGATGGCATGATTACGAATAAACTTCGTACTTTCTTGACCATGCTAGGCATTGTTATTGGTGTTGGTGCTGTTATTGCCATGGTTTCGTTGGGGTTTGGTATGCAGGAGCAGGTTAAAAACAATATTTCTAGTTTAGGTAGTAATTTGCTTATTGTTATGTCAGGAGGTCGTACTGCGTCCGGTGCAAGAATAGCAGCAGGCAGTGGTTCTAAGCTTACCTATGACGATGCCAAAGCTATTGAAAAAAATGTTGATGGGGTTAAATATGTGGCGCCTTCCGTGCAAGCTAGTTATCAGTTGGTTGTAGGCAATCAAAACTGGACCTCTACTGTAGAAGGAACTACACCCAATATTATTGATATTAGAAGTTTTAAAATAGACGATGGACATATGTTTACGGACAGAGATTTAAACAGCAGAAGCCGTGTTTGTGTTATCGGACAGACTGTCGTTGATAATTTATATCCTGAAGGGTCACCTGTAGGAAAAATAATTCGCATAAACAAGTCGCCTTTTCAAGTTATTGGCACATTGGCGGCCAAAGGCCAATCAGCTAATGGACAAGATCAAGATGACGTGGTATATATTCCCTTAACTACTGCTCAGCAAAGAGTAATGGGCATTACTTATATTAGAAATATAACAGTTCAAGCTGAAAACGAGAACACCGTGGATTCAGCACAAGCTGATATTGAAGCTTTGCTGCGTACAAGGCATAAGATCAAAGCAGGCGGAGACGATGATTTTACCGTCAGAAACTTATCTGCCTTAATGGAGACCATGGTTGAAACTACCGGTACAATAACTTTGCTGTTAGGTATTATTGCTGCTATTAGTTTATTAGTTGGCGGTATTGGTATTATGAATATTATGTTGGTATCTGTTACAGAACGAACAAGAGAAATTGGTATTAGAAAGGCTTTGGGAGCAACCTATAATAACGTTTTATTACAGTTTCTTATTGAAGCGGTAGTTATAGGTGTTGCCGGCGGTATTATCGGCACAATTTTTGGTGTTGTCACAGCGTTGGTCATTGCAAATTTTGCCGGTTGGAGTGCGGTAATTTCTGTTTGGGCTATTATTATTGCTGTGGTTTTTTCCGTTGGCATCGGCTTGTTCTTTGGTATTTACCCAGCTAGACAAGCGGCATTGCTGGACCCCATTGATGCATTGCGTTATGAATAAGAATAAAACAACTTATGCTGAAATATGGCGGGCTTGGATTAAGTATTGTCATGAACCCAAAACTATTTTTGATTTCAAAGACAGGGCAAAGGCCTTACTTTTATTGGGTATCCTTGCTTTTATTATCTATTTGCTTGTACAAGTTATTTTTACTTGTTATAATATAAAAATAAACTTGGGCACTTAGAGAGGAATGCTGAAATGAACCGTAAGAAATTGGGAATTATGGGTGGGACTTTTGATCCTATACATAATGGTCACTTGGCTACTGTGGAATTTGTGCGCAGGAAATTAGGCATAGAAAAAGTATTGTTTATCCCTGCTTATGTGGCTCCGCATAAAATTGGCGGAGAATTTGCCCCGGTTCAGGACCGTTATAAAATGACAGAACTGGCAATAGACGGCAATCCTTACTGGGAACTTTCTGATATAGAATTGCAGCGCGAAGGGGTGTCTTATACTTACGATACAGTTGTGGCTTTAAAGGAACAATATGGTAAAGACTACGACCTTTTCTTTATTGTTGGTGCGGATTCTGTTGCTGAACTAGCTTCATGGCATAGAGTACGCGAAATAATGCAGTTTTGCACCTTTGTAGCGGCTACTAGGCCTGGATTTGCTCTCACCGTTGACAAGGTCATCGAAACTTTTGGAGAGCTAGGTAAGAAAAGAATTCTCTGGGTTGATACCCCGGAAGTAGATATTTCTTCCACAGAAATAAGAGAACGTGTTAAAATAGGGCATCCTATTAACGAATTGGTGCCTCAGGCAGTAGCGGAGTATATTCAACAGAAAGACCTCTACCGCCGGTAGTGGTTTTTCTGTTTTATTTTTTGAAAGGAGCCAAAGAACATGGAATTTACAGAAATGAAGGAGCTATTAAAGGCATCTTTGCCCAGTAAAAGATATGAACACTCAATAGCTGTTTATAAAACTGCTAGAGAATTTGCTTTGGCTCACGGCGTAAACGTGAAAAAAGCAGAAATATCAGCGCTTTTACATGATTGCGGACGAGAGATACCAAGCCGCGAAAATTTGGACAAAGTAGCAGAATTAGGAATTGAAATAGATGATGTGGAAAGTAACCAACCGATTTTATTGCATGCCAAACTAGGTGTTTATTATGCAAAGAATAAATATGGGGTTACGGACAAAGAAATTTTAGAAGGCATCTTGTATCATACTACCGGCGCACCACATATGAGCAAGTTAGCAATGGTGGTATATTTAGCTGATTTACTGGAACCTACAAGAAGTTTTCCCGGTATTGAAGAAATGTATAATTTAGCAAAAATTGATTTGGAAAAAGCCATGTTTAAAGCTTACGCTCAGACTATCCGCTATTTATTGGAATATGATTTATTAATTCATCCAAGCTGTATTGCAGGGTATAATGA
>JAAYAE010000009.1 GCA_012719555.1 Acholeplasmataceae bacterium
CGTCTATACAGATGGACAAAACAATAATATAAAAGCTTTAGATAGTATTAATCTTTCTATTGCACCAGGAGAATTTGTAGCTATCATAGGTACTAATGGTAGTGGTAAATCCACCTTAGCTAGGCATTTTAATGGACTATTACAGCCTACTTCAGGCAAGTGTTTTGTGAATGGCCTGGATACGACCATAGAAGGGAATACCTGGAATGTGCGACAAACAATAGGTATGGTGTTCCAAAACCCTGACAATCAAATTGTGGCTGCTATAGTGGAAGAGGATGTGGCTTTCGGTCCTGAAAATATAGGTGTACCACATGCTGAAATTCGGCCGCGCGTAGAGGCAGCTTTAGCAGCAGTAAATATGACTGAATACGCAAAGCATGCACCACATTTATTATCGGGTGGCCAAAAACAAAGAATTGCCATTGCGGGAGTCTTAGCGTTGCTGCCACAATGCATTGTCTTTGATGAACCAACCGCCATGCTTGATCCTAGAGGGCGAAAAGATATAGTTAATATAGTACTGAAATTAAACAAGGAGCAAAAGATTACTATAGTTTACATTACTCATAAAATGGAAGAGGCAATTTTGGCAGATAGGGTTATTGCGATGGAAAATGGTAAAATTGTTATGGAAGGTACCCCAGCTGAAGTTTTTGGACAAGTAAAAAAAATTAGAGAATTAGGATTAGAAGCACCGTTGCCGGCTGAAGTTGCAGAGAACTTAAGGCAATGTGGGCATAAACTTAACCAAGATATCATCACCGATGAGGAGTTGGCTGTGGCACTATGTCAATAGAAGTAAAGAATATATCATATACTTACATGGCTAAAACTCCTTTTGAGCGCAAGGCATTGGAGAATGTTACGCTGACCATAGAAAAGGGTGAGTTTGTAGCCATAATTGGGCATACAGGCAGTGGCAAATCTACGTTGGCTGAACATCTAAATGGTCTTTTAGTTCCCAGCACGGGTGAAGTGTGCGTAGATGGTGTAAATTTAAAGGGTAAGGGCAATGATGTGCGTTTAGCTAAGCATAAAGTAGGTATTGTTTTCCAGTATCCGGAGCATCAAATCTTTGCTGAAACTATTTATGAAGATATAGCTTTTGGCCCGCGTAATAGTGGTAAGGCAGAAAAAGAAGTAGAAATACAGGTACGAAATGCTATGCAATTTGTAGGACTGGATTATGACCTGTTTGCACAACGTTCCCCCTTTCAACTTTCCGGTGGACAAATGCGTCGTGTTGCTATTGCGGGTGTAATAGCTATGGAGCCGGATTATTTAATTATGGATGAGCCTTCAGCAGGATTAGACCCTGTTAGTAGAGATGCTATATTTACTCAACTAATGGCTGTTTTTAAAAAACGAGATATAGCTGTTATTTTAATTACGCATAGTATGGAAGAAGCTGCTCAATATGCAGACCGTCTTTTAGTTATGTCCAAAGGACAAATCGCCATAGATGGAAAAACATCGGAGGTTTTTAAAGAGCAACGTGGTACTTTGCAAGAAGTTGGCTTAGACGTACCCGAGAGCATTAAACTTACGGACCTCTTGTGTGCAAAAGGTCTAAAAATCGAAGGACAAGCATTGACTAAAGAACAATTAGTAGAGTATATAAAAAAAGCAAAGGGGTGGTCTTAATGCTGGCAGATATCACATTAGGACAGTATTATCCAGGGACCTCTTTTGTACATAAGCTGGATCCAAGGACTAAGATATTAGCAACAATGAGTTTTATTGTAGCCGTATTTCTGGCTGTTTCGGCAACTTCTTATGTCATATTGGTTAGTTTTGTTTTAGGGGTCATTTTTTTAGCGAAGCTGCCGGTTATATTAGTGGTAAAGTCTATTAAACCCTTGTGGATTATTATCTTATTAACTATGTGCATTCACTTATTAACAGGGCAGGGAGAAGTAATTTGGTCGTGGAAATTTATTTCTGTAACTAAAGAAGGCCTAAGTATGGGTGTTATGATGTCTTTACGCCTAGTTTTGCTACTTATTATTTCTTCTATTTTGACTTTTACTACCTCGCCTATTGTATTAACCGATGGGATAGAATCATTGCTTAAACCTTTTAAACGTGTAGGAGTACCGGCTCATGAACTGGCTATGATGATGACAATTGCTTTGCGTTTTATTCCAACGTTGTTAGAAGAGACAGACCGTATTATGAAGGCACAGATGGCTAGAGGAGCAGAGTTTACCGGTGGAAATATTATTGCTAGGGCAAAGAACATGCTGCCAATTTTGATACCCTTGTTTATTAGCGCTTTTAGACGTGCGGATGAACTTGCTATTGCTATGGAGTCTAGATGTTATCGTGGGGGTGAAGGACGTACTTGTATGCATGAGCTTGTTTATGCCAATAGAGATATTTTGGCGGCTACAGGTATTATTGTTCTTATTTTATTCATCGCATTTTTAAAATGGGGCGGGGAATTATGCGCTATTTAAAATTAACAATATCTTATGATGGGACTAATTATAATGGTTTTCAACGACAAAAGAATGCTATAGGAATTCAGCAAATAGTTGAAGATGCCTTGAGTGAATTAATGGGGGAAGATATAAAGGTAGTTGCTTCTGGCCGAACTGATACAGGAGTACATGCCTGTGGCCAGGTAATATCCTTTGAAACCCGATCTACAGTGCCTACAGAACATATAACTACAGCTATTCGCCATCTTCTGCCGGGAGATATAGTTGTGTGGAAGGCAGAAGAAGTTGGCGAGAATTTTAATGCTCGCTACAGTGCGGTGGAAAAAACTTATCAATATAGGATTATCATAACTGATATTTCCAATCCTTTTAAGCGCAATTATGCTTGGGAACTTAAAAAATCTCTTGATATTGAAAAAATGCAGATAGCTGCCAATAATTTGCTAGGTACGCATGATTTTACTGCCTTTTGTAATAAAGGCAGTAAAATCATTTCACCTGAAAGAACAATTACTGTGGCACAATGGCAAATTACAACAGATAAAGAACTAGTATTTACTATTACGGGAGATGGATTTTTGTACCGTATGGTACGCAATATTGTTGGTGCATTAGTAAAAGTTGGAAACGGAAAAATCACTCCGGATACTTTCCTACAAATACTTTTAACCAAAGATAGACAACTTACAGGCATGCCGGCACCGGCATGTGGATTGTATTTAATGCATGTCAGGTACTAACCACATAGGTTAGTGCCTTTTTTATTTAACAAAACATTAACACAAGCATAACCTTACCGTAACAACTCAAAGAATGATTTTGTGTATAATCAAAGTGTTAGCAAAAATATAAAAAATCGTGGAGGTCTAAAATGAAAAAGTTTAGTAAATTATGTGCAGTTTTATGTGCAGGAGCACTGGCTTTGTCCTTGTCAGGATGCGGTGGAGAGCAAAACACGACAAAAACAAGTGACAAAAAAGTACAAATAGAATATTGGCATGTTGCAGCTGAGAGCTTTGGTGGCGCTACGGTAAAAGAGCTGGTGGCTGATTTTAATAAAAAACATCCTAATATTGAAGTTGTAGAAAAGTACAATCCTGATATGTATAAAGGATTGACACAAAATTTACAGGCTGCTATAGCTTCAGGAAAAAATCCTGATGTGGTACAAATGGGCTGGAGTTATTTAAATTATGCTGCGGAAAATTTTAAGTATACGGATTTGAATTCTATGCTTGCCAAGGAAGTTCCAGGGGATAAAGATTTTTTAGCCAAGAACTTTTTGCCAAATGTGCTGGCGTTAGCACAAACGGATGATGGGAAGCAAATCGGTGTACCATATTCTATAAGTGTTCCGGTTCTGTTTATTAACCCGGAGTTATTTGCTAAGGCGGGGCTTGACCCTAAAAACCCTCCAAAGACATGGAAAGAGTTAGCGGCAGCGGCTAAACAAATTAAAGAAAAAACAGGCGATGTTGGTTTCTTTATGCAAGAGTATGCTGATAATTGGGCACAGCAGGCAATTATAGAATCTAATGGTGGTTCAATGCTCAAAAAAGTAGATGGCAAGGTAAAAGCATCTTTTGCCACACCGGAAGCTGCTGAAGCTTATCAATTGCTAGCTGATATGGTACAAAATGGCAGCGGTTTACATGCTACCAATGAAGAAGGCTTCCAGGCGTTTTTAAGTGGTAAAGTGGGCATGGTTTGTACGACAATTGGCAAGCGCGCTAATTTCGAAAAAAGTGCTAAATTCCCCGTTTTGGTAGCACGTTTCCCTATTTTTGAAGGAAAGACTTTAAAAGTACCTGCCGGTGGCAACTTTTTAATGATGTTCTCGAAAGATAGTGCTAAACAAAAAGCTGCCTGGGAATTTATAAAGTATTTGGAATCTCCTGAAGCAATGAGTAAGTGGAGCACCGGTACCGGGTATCTTCCTCCTGTAAAAGATATTGAAAAAAATTCTCCTACATTTAAAGAATTAGTACAGAACAATAAGAATGTACAAGTTGCGTTGTCAACGATGCCGAATCTTGTTAAATGGGCTAGCTTCCCAGGCGCTAACGGGTTACAGGCAGAACAAATGCTTATAGATGTGCGGGATGTAATTTTGAGTGGAAAAGATTCTGCAAAAAATGCCTTAACGCAAACAGAAGAAAAAATAAATAAACTACTGTAAGCAATAAGGAATTTCTATCAGGATGCCCACACAAGTGGCATCCTGATTTTCATAAGGAAGGTAAATGGTTATGAAAAAAAATACTTGGCAGGCAACGTTGTTTTTGTTACCCGCAGCACTATTGTTTTTAATATTTTTCTATAGGCCTCTGTTAGAAAATGTTTATTTGAGTTTTTTCCAGTGGAATATGATTAGTCCTACTATGAAGTTTGTTGGTGGCGCGAATTATCAAAATATTTTCGCCAGTGCAGAGTTAGTTAAGATTTTATGGAATACTTTGTTTTTGGTCTTAGTCTTATTAATACTAAACTTTCTTTTACCTTATATTTATTCTTATATATTGGGACATTTAATAACTAGGTTCAACTTTTTTTACCGCTCAGCCTTATTTCTACCCAGCTGTATTTCGTTAGCGGTAGCAAGTATAATATTTCTTTGGTTTTATAATCCACTTGCAGGTCCGCTCAGCGTTATTTTAAATAGTATTGGTATGGAGTCTCCGCGCTGGTTTAAAGAGAACGGGCTAGTTATTATAGCTGTTGGCAGTATAATTGGCTGGAAAACTTTCGGCTATAACTTGATAGTTATGCTTGCGGCCATGGTTGCGGTGCCAAAAGAATTAATTGAAGCTGCCAAATTAGAAAATGCTTCAAATTGGATAATTTTTAAACGGATTATAATACCCATGACCTCGCCAACAGCCTTATATGTTTTTACCATAACTGTAGTGTTTGGGTTGCAATACATGTTAGTTCCGGTAAACATGCTTACACAGGGAGGCCCTGATCAAGGTAGTTCAAACTTGGTTTATATAGTTTATCAATACGCTTTTGTTTTCTTTCAAACAGGTAAATCGGCTGCTTTTGCCGTTTTGACGATGCTTTTTTATATGGCTTTCTTGGTAGCAAAAAATAAATTTTTAGATAAGAAGGTGCACTATGAAAATTAATAAGCAAGAAATTCTCTGGCACCTTCCATTACTGCTAGCAATAATCGCTCTATTTTGGCCATTAGTTTTTATGGCATCAACTTCTTTTAAGGATATGAATCAAATCTTTCAATCTTCCTTGAACCCTTTGCCATTACCACCGACTATAGAAAATTACAAAATAGTTTTAAATAATTTTCCTTTTTTTACTTTTGTTTATAAC
>JAAYAE010000098.1 GCA_012719555.1 Acholeplasmataceae bacterium
CTGTTAGGGACATGTCATCCAAAAACAATCTATCGCTGTTTAAAACAGTTTCCGGTAAAACTACAACTTCATGTAGAAAGCCTTTATCCTTTAATGTCTGTAAAATATCTCTGCCTGTTAAGAGCCCCGTTACATTGATAGTATCTCCAAAGAACCCATTAATTACAGGTAATAATTGATGTTTTGTACCGTAGGTATTATTAAATTCAGCTATCAAGGGTTCTAATAATTTTCCAGCTGCTTCTCCAACAGGAATAATAGCTCTCTTGCAAGAAGACTCAGCACTCACCTTAACGTTGCTTTTTGTCCATTCATCAATAAAGTTCCTGCTTAACCCTATCCCATTTTCAATTTGCGGGAATCCATCATAATATTCTGCCGGAGGTAATTCCACTTGTGCATTAACATAAAATTCATCGCCTAGATAAATAAATGAGCTGTTAAACTTATTACGACACTCTTTTTGCCACTTGCCCACTTCAGAAATAATTTGTTTTGCTTCCTCGGATGTGAATAATCTGAGCAGTGGTAAATTTTTTCTGTTTTTTGTTAAACCAACAGGTACTACCGCTAAGGTTTTAATTTTAGGATAGAATTCTAGCAAATCATTAAAGGTTTGTTGCAAAATTTTTCCATCGTTAAATCCAGGGCAAAGCACAACCTGTGTATGTATTTCAATACCGGCATCTGTAAGACGTTTAATATTTTTCAGAATTTCACCAGCATATTTGTTCTTCATCATATCTATTCGTACAGCCGGATTAGTAGCATGTACGGAAACATACAGCGGTGACATGTGATTTTTAATAATACGTTCATAATCGCTATCGCTCATATTAGTTAAAGTAACAAATCCACCATACAAAAACGATAACCGATAATCATCGTCACGCACATAAAGACTTTCCCGCAAGTCGGGTATCATTTGATCCACAAAACAAAATGTACATTTGTTATGACAACAGCAAACCTGGTCAAAAACTGCAGAATTAAATTCCAAACCTAAATCCCTATCCAGTTCTTTATTAATAAGCACCTTACGCGTGATGCCCATAACATCCTCAATAAGAAGCTCAACTTTGCTTTCTGCTAGCAAAAAGCTTAATTCAATTATATCTTTTGGTGCAATACCATTTACAGTACAAAGTTTTTCGCCTTTTTGGATACCTGCTAAGTCTCCTAAGCTTTCCGGTTGCACTGCAGAAATAAAACCTTTCATATATATCCCCTATCTGCAAGTTGTAACTAGTATTATAGCACGAATTTATCCGTTTTGACAAAAAAATAGAGTGCAATAGCGATGCACCCTGGAAAAGCTATTTAATTTTCAAACTTTCAATGGCTTGAAAAGTATCTCCAGTAAAATATACAGACGTTTAGCCAATATCTTGTATACGCTCACTGGCAGTTAGGACCATAAGATCTCGTAAATCAGACTGAAGCCTGATTAAATAAGCACAACCAGCTTCTATGCTGCCTTCATTTAAAATCCTTAATAAATTTCCAGCCATAGCTACAGCGCTGGCACCTAGAGCAAATGCTTTTAAGCAATCTGATGCAGAACGTAAACCTCCGCTGGCTATTATACCGTTATTTTTTCCAAAAACCTGAACTGCTTCAAGCAAAGAAATAACAGTAGGAATACCCCAATCATTTAATTCATGATTAGTTTCTTTATATCTAGCGGCCTCAATCGCCGGAAAGTTCGTACCACCGGCTCCACCTATATCAATAATTCTAACACCGGCATTTACTAACGCCTTAACCTGTGTTCTCGCCATACCACAACCAGTTTCTTTGGCAATAACAGGGACAGTCAACTTGTTGCATATAGACTCAATAGCAGAAAGAAACCCGGAAAAATCACGATCACCTTCGGCCATAACCAATTCCTGCGCTACATTAAGATGTATTTGCAAAGCCTGTGCCTCTAACATATCTACGGCAGTTTTTGCTTCGTCAACAGTAGCCAAAGCACTTACATTGGCAAAAATTATACCATGTGGATTTTCTTTGCGGGCAATTCTGTAACTTTCCCAATTAGTGTTATCTATTATGGCACCATACTGAGAACCAACTGCCATGGCACAATGGGTTTCTCTGGCTATGATGGCAATTTTACGATTTATATCACTAAGTGCTTTTCCACCGCCGGTCATTGCATTAATAATAATCGGACGTTCTAACTGTATACCAGCTAAATTGGTAGCTAGATTAACAGCTTCCCTATTTAGCTCAGGTAAACAATTGTGCATTATATGAACATCTGAAAACCCGGTAGCAAGTGGACCGTCAGGCAGAGCCAAAGC
>JAAYAE010000099.1 GCA_012719555.1 Acholeplasmataceae bacterium
ACTCTTTCCGCCAGTTCTTTAAGCAAGGTACAGGATTGTCTGCTGCCCTATTTTGAGAACGGCGTTATTACCAGAGTGGATACCAGTGGCGGCCGCAGCGAATTGGGGCGCTATATTCAGGAAGGCAAGCTGGCTAAACCGGCTATTTTCAGAACTCATGGTGGCAGGGCCAGAGCTATTGAAACAGGTGAACTGCATATTGATGTTGCTTTTATTGCAGCGCCTAGCTGTGATAAATATGGTAATATTAATGGCGTACAGGGGAAATCTGCCTGCGGGTCTTTAGGCTATGCTATGCCAGACGCAGAGTATGCCGACAAAGTAGTAGCTGTTACTGATGGGTTGTCAGAGGTACCTCTTGACTATGTCAGTATTCCGCAGACTCAGGTAGATTATATTACCGAAGTAGATTCTATCGGTGATCCTAGCGGTATAGCTACCGGTTCTATCAGGGTTAGCAAACGTCCTGCAGAGCTGGTAATTTCCAAATATGCTGCTGATGTTATTGCGGCCACAGAATATTTCCACGACCAGATGATCTTTCAGTTTGGTACAGGTGGTATGGCCATTGCTACAGCAGGTTATATTAGAGAAAAAATGTTGGCTAAAAAATACGTAGCTTCAGCTGGCGTAGGGGGTGTATCCGGATTTCATGTGCAGATGCTGAACGAGGGACTGATAAAAACCTTTTATGATCCTCAAGATTTTGACATTACGGCTATCAGCTCTCTTGGGGCTAATCCTAAACATCACGAAATTTCTGCTGCGGCCTATGCCAGTCCCTTCAATGCTAATCCTTATGTTAATATGTTGGACTTTGCGGTTTTAAGTGCGACAGAGATTGACGTGGATTTTAACGTTAACGTGCTGACAGATTCCTATGGTAAGCTGCTAGGAGCACCGGGCGGACATCCGGATGCGGCAGCCGGTGCCAAAATGACCATGATTACTATGCCACTCTTACGTGGACGTTTGCCTATGCTGTTAGATCATGTTACTACTATTGTTACTCCCGGTGAGACCGTTGATGTACTGGTAACAGAGTACGGAATCGTTGTTAATCCCAGGCGCCCGGATATTGCTGAGAGCTTGAAGGGCAAGGGCCTGCCCGTGAAGTCTATGGAAGAATTGAAGGCGAAGGCAGACGCTTTGTCCGGTAAGAGTACGCCTTTACCTAAGAGTGATAAAATTTGCGGTTTGGTAGAATATAGAGACGGTACGATTATCGATGTGGTAAGAGGGCTTTGAGCCTAAAGCTGTTAAAGCCTGTCCCTTATAAAGGTGGCAGGCTTTAGTATTATGTGTAGATATGCTTAGATAAAGTTTGGGTAGGGTACTGATTTTATAAAAAAAGGAATTTATAGTATAATAAATCATATGTATGTTTAGGGAATAGGCGGTTTATTATGAATGAACGTGATTTGTTAATTCTGAAATATTTACATGAATTTAAAAATATTACCAAGACAGCTAATGCCTTGTTCATTTCCCAACCCGCGCTGACTGCTAGAATCAAACAACTGGAGAGGGAACTTAACACAACGCTTTTGCATAGCAGCAACAAGGGTATATTTTTGACCTCAACGGGCATGGAAGCTGCGGTATTTGCGGATGATGTGTTAAAACGGATGGCAGAATTCAAGGAGAGAATTCAAGCCATTGATGATGAAAATGCAGGCATGTTGAAATTAACTGCACCTATAATTATATGCCAGTATTATCTGCCCCAATTGATTAAGGCTTTTAAAATGGAGCATCCTAAGGTGAAATTTTATGTATCACAGGCACCCAGCAGCAGAGTTGTTACCATGATGCATGCCAATGAATGTCATTTTGGCTTCTTGCGCAATGATTTCGGGTGGGAGGATGATGGGACATACTTACTGGGTACAAACTCCATTGCCGCGGTTTCCAGACAGCCTTTTAAGCTAGCGGATTTAGCAACGATGAAACGTATTGCTTATACTACGGATACCTATTATCAGAAGATGTTGGAAATTTGGTGGAATAATAATTTCCCTACGCAGCCCAAGATAGATGTGATGGTAAACAGCTTGAACTTGTGCAAAGAAATGGTTTATAGCGGCTTGGGGTTTGGTCTTCTGCCTTCCGTATTTTTGCCGGAATGTCCTAAGGCACATAGTATTATTCTGGAGGATAAACACGGAAAGCCCATTGAGCGTAATACATACATAATTTATAAGAAAGAAAATATAAAGAACAAAATTGCTGCGCAGTTTTTAGAGTTTGTAAAAGAGCATGAATTTGCGTCTTTTTTGCAATTGAATGAGCATAATTGAAGGGTGCGGGAAGTTAAAAAAATAAAATGAAATAAAATCGTCGCTATTCACTCGTCTACATTGTCAGACCTTGTTGTAAAAGAAAATCGCCCCTATTTACTCATCTACATTGTCAGACCTTGCGGTTTTGCAATAGGATGTACAGATTGTACTATCCTATTACAAAATCCTCGGTC
>JAAYAE010000100.1 GCA_012719555.1 Acholeplasmataceae bacterium
GTGTAGAATATATATGAGTTTTGTTGGAAAAATTTAAGAAGAGGTGTTCAACAATGAAGTTGAGAAAACTGTTTGCAATCACGCTTACCGGTATGATGTTAGTTACCGCCGGCTGCGGTGGCGGTGGTGACAAAAAAAGCACTGCTGGCAAGGAATCCAGCAAAAAATTGGTAATGTACTGGGGTGCACTTGAAGACTGGATGGTAAAAGACATCGCTGCCTTCGAAAAAGAAACAGGTATAAAAGTCGAAGCTGTACGCATGAGCTCCGGCGAAGTTATCGGCCGCATAAAGGCAGAAAAGGCTAACCCGAAGGCTTCCTTATGGTTTGGCGGCCCTGCAGACGGACAAATTCAAGCTAAAGCTGATGGGTTATTGGAAAAATATATTTCCCCTAACGCAGAAAAAATTCCTGCCCAATTTAAAGATCCTGATGGGTATTGGACCGGAGTTTACGTTGGCTATTTAGGATTTGCTTCCAATCAACAATTGTTAAAAGAAAAAGGTGTTCCCGCACCTAAGAGTTGGGAAGATTTGTTGAAACCGGAGTTTAAGGGACAAATCATTTCCGCAAATCCCGGATCTTCCGGAACTGCCTATACTATGCTTGCCACCATTGTACAAATGAAAGGCGAACAAGCCGGCTTAGAATATATGGCTGCTCTTGATAAGCAAATGAAGAATTACCAAAAATCCGGCACTGCACCTGCGCGTTTGGCAGGTCAAGGTGAATGTATGGTTGGTATTACCTTTTTGCATGACGCTATTAAATATCGTGAAGAAGGTATGAAAGACTTAGTCTTAACCGCTCCTTCTGAAGGTACTGGATATGAAATTGGTGCTGTGTCCTTAATTAAAGGCGGTCCCGACCAAGAAAATGCTAAAAAGTTCATTGATTGGTGCTTGACCAAAAAAGCTCAGGAAATCGGCCAAACTGTTGGCTCCTATCAGTTCTTGACCAACCCTGAAGCAACACCTCCCCAACAAGCTGCCGAGCTTAATAATACAAAACTGGTTAAATATGACTTTGCTTGGGCTGGTCAAAATCGCTCTGCTCTTGTAGAAAAATGGAACAAAGCCATTAAAGCATAACCAAAGCAAGTAACTATACCGTAAAGTTTTGCCGCTTATCATTTTGATAGGCGGCTTTATTTCAAGAAATGACGGGAGACAAAATAATGCAAGAAAATAAGCATGCTGCTTTTTCCCTTAAATGGGATGAAATGCAAAAAATTATAAGAGATCCTGTTCTCTTAGCTACAATTATCTTGGTTGGACTATCATTAATCCTATTTATTGTTTGGCCGTTGTATGTTGTATTGGCACAAAGTTTTTTAAGTGACTCCGGTACTTTAACCTTTGAATATTATCGCGAATCTTTAAAGCACTCTGAAAACATACGCGTTTTATTAAACACCATTGTTCTTGGCCTGTTTGTTAGTTTTTTTGCTACAGCTATAGGTTTTCTTTTCGCTTACGCTGATGCTTTTCTTAAGATCAAATATAAAAAAATCTTTAATGTTATTGCTATATTACCTATTATTTCCCCCCCCTTTGCTCTTGCAATGTCTTTTATTATGCTTTTTGGGCAACAGGGTTTTATTAGTAAAATAATTTTAGGCATCAAAAATGCTAATATATACGGTTTTACAGGCTTAGCAACAGTTCAAATTCTTACCTTCTTCCCTATAGCCTATTTAGTATTGGCAGGACTGTTAAAACAAATTGATCCATCTTTGGAAGAAGCTGCCCGCAATATGGGAGCCAGCCGTTGGCAAACCTTTAAAACCATACTTCTGCCTTTAGTTATGCCTGGTATAGCTAATAGTTTTCTTTTGGTATTCATACAAACTGTTGCTGATTTTGGTAATCCCATGGTTATAGGTGGTAATTTTAATACAATGGCGGCACAAGTTTATTTGCAAGCTATGGGTAATTATGATATCAAGGGTGGTACCGCCTTAGCAACCATATTGTTAACCCTGTCAATTCTTATGTTTGTACTGCAAAAATACTGGGTAGGCAACAAATCTTATGTAACCTTGACCGGTAAACCTTCAAGAATACGCGAATTGATTAATGATAAGGTAAGCCTTATTGCTATTGGACTTCCTTGTTTTTTAATCAGTGTTTTTATCCTTATTCTCTATGGGCTAATTCCCCTAGGTAGTTTTGTCAATCTTTGGGGCATTGATTATACTTTTACAACCAAGCACTATCTTTATATTTGGAACATTGGCACAAAGCCAATTATTGACACAACTATTCTTTCCTTAATTTCCATGCCAATTACAGGAATACTGGGCATGATTATTGCTTACTTAATCGTGAGAAAGAAATTTATGGGCCGCGGACTTATTGAATTTACCTCGCTTTTGTCACTGGCAATTCCAGGTACGGTTATAGGTATGGGTTATGTTCTGGCTTACAATGAACCACCCTTAATGCTCACGGGAACAGGCACTATTATTGTTTTATCCTTTATTTTTCGCAGTATGCCTGTAGGTATTCGTGCCGGTGTTGCTTCTTTGCAACAAATAGATCCTGCAATTGAAGAAGCCGCGCAAGACTTAGGAGCCGGCACATTTAAGGTGTTTCATTCCGTAACGGTTCCTTTAATCAAATCCGCCTTCTTCAGCGGCTTAGTCTATAGCTTTGTTCGTTCAATGACAGCTGTAAGCGCAGTTATCTTCCTTGTTTCTGCCAGCGTTAATCTATTGACAGTAGCTATTATGTCTCAAGTAGATGTAGGACGCTTAGGCGTTGCCGCCGCTTACTCTACCGTACTTATTGGCATTGTCCTTTTTGTAGTAGGTGTTTTAACTTTTTTACTAGGTAAAATCGGCGTTAATGTTTCTGAAATACAAGGTTAGGGAGGATAAACATGGCTCAGACAAAAAGTGTACAAGTTGAAAATTTAGAAAAAATATATTCAGGACACGAGGGTAAACAAATTGTTGCCGTAAATAAAGTGTCTCTTAATATTAACCCAGGTGAGTTTGTTACCCTACTTGGTCCTTCCGGCTGTGGGAAAACCACTATATTGCGTATGATTGCCGGGTTTGAAATTCCCACTGCAGGCAATGTTTTCATTGGTTCTGATAATGTTAATAGTCTAACCCCTGACAAACGTGATACCGCAATGGTATTCCAAAGTTATGCTCTTTTCCCCCACTTAAACCTTTTTAATAATATTGCCTATGGCTTGAAAATAAAAAACTTACCCAAAGACATTATAAAAAGAAAAGTTAGTGACATTTTATCCTTAGTAGGGTTAGAAGGGATGGAAAATCGTGCACCAAACCAATTATCAGGTGGGCAACAGCAAAGAGTAGCACTTGCTAGAGCATTGGTTATGGAACCTGCTGTATTGTTGTTTGATGAACCCTTATCCAATCTAGATGCAAAACTGCGTGTTTATATGCGTAATGAAATTCACAAAATTCAACGTAAAGTAGGAATAACCAGCATATATGTAACCCACGATCAAGCAGAAGCCATGAGTCTTTCAGATAAAATCATAGTTATGAGACAAGGCAATATAGAACAAATTGGCACACCCCGTGAAATTTACGCAAAACCAGCTACTGCTTTTGTAGCAGACTTTATCGGTATTGCTAATATTGTCCCGGCAAAAGTTATTGAGCGTACCGATGGTATTACAACCATTAGTCTTTTCGGTATAACCTGCAGCAAACCTTCTACCTGCCTAGTGCAAAGCGGTGACGACTGCAATGTTGTCCTTCGCCCTGAATCATTGACCCTTGGACACACAGGTGAAATTAAGGCAACGGTTACCAGCAGTGTGTTTATGGGAGAATCTCAAGACTATACGATAGATGTTCAGGGCCTTAGCCTAGAAGTAAAAGAATATAATCCTTGCAACAAAGAAATTTTTGCTGCCGGCTCTGAAATCTTCTTATCAATAGATAAACTTTCCATGCACATAATAAAATAATAATAAAGCAAA
>JAAYAE010000101.1 GCA_012719555.1 Acholeplasmataceae bacterium
GTATAAAACATGAAATAAAATGCAGCTTTTTGTAAATATTTTTTTTACTTTTCCATCTGCAATTTAATCGCCTGCAACATATTTTCACTATTTTCGCGAACTTTTTTCTTTAAAATTGGATTTAAAAGACCTGAAATCATAGGAATTCCAAATTCAAAATCAACAGACAAAGATACTTCTACGCCATCAGCTATATCTATAAGCTTCCAGGCACCTTCCATTTTCTTCAAATCGCCCTGAGTTTGCTTATAGGTAATAACATAATTAATCGGATCAAACTCATCTCTCTCTGTCCAAGCTATACGCCTACCATCAACATCAGAGTCCCACTCACTGATATCGTAGTTTTCACCGCGTTCTAATATTTTTACACTTTTTAAGCTTTCCATGAACTTAGGATAATCTTCCATTTTTGCAATAATATTATAAATATCTTGTTTGGAACCATTAATAACGATCTTACTTTCTACAAATGGCATACTATCCCTCCTTATAAATCATCAATTGCGTCATTAGTTTGTTTAATAGCTTCTCTAAATACAGTAAGAACATGGTCAACAACTTCTTTAGGCATAATTAATGGTGGTTCCATACGCATAACTTTAGGATTGTTCAAGGTATAGGCAATAATTATATTATTACTAATCATAATAGACATGACCATACCGCCGGCACCTTCTTTGGTCAGTTCTATACCAACCATCATTCCGCGGCCACGAACTTCTTTAATTACAGCCGGGTAATCTTTAGCAATATCTTCTAAGCCACTCTTTAAATATGCCCCTGTATCACTGCCGCGTTTAAGTAAATCTTCTTCTTCAATTATTTTTAGCGTGGCTAATCCTGCCATACAAGCCATCTGGTTACCACCAAAAGTAGAGGTATGTAAAAATGGGGCTTCGATTAACCCCTTCCAGGCATCAGGCGTCGCAGTAATTGCGCCAATAGGCACTATACCACCACCCAAGGCCTTAGCAGTGGCCATAATATCAGGAGCAACATCGTCGTGATTAATGCCAAACCATTGGCCAGTTCGCCCAATGCCTGTTTGCACCTCATCAGCTATGAGTAGCGCGCCATGTTTATCACATAACTGCCGAACTGCTGACAAATAGCCGTCATGGGGAACTATAATGCCACCCTCCCCTTGAATCGGCTCTAAAATCACAGCTGCTGTATCATCATCTAAAGCTGCCGCCATAGCAGCTACATCGTCAAAAGGAACATGTTCAAAGTTAGGAAGTAATGGTTGAAACGGCGTACGAAACATATCACGTCCCGTAGCAGTCAAAGAACCAAAAGTTTTCCCATGGAATGCATTTTTTGCGGCAATGAATTTTTTTCTGCCTGTAGCCAACCGTGCTACTTTTAATGCGCCTTCAACAGCCTCTGTACCGCTATTTACAAAAAAGCTATATTGCAATTTTCCCGGAGTTATTTCGGCCAAACGCTCTGCTAAATCTGCCATTGGTCTATTAAATAAAACCTCTCCATGCATAGGCATAGTATCTAAAGATTTTTTTACTGCTTCCACTACTTTTGGATGTCTATGTCCAACACAAAACATACCATAGCCACCTAAACAATCAATGTAATCATTACCATCGCTATCAGTAATAATCCACCCATGAGCAGTAGTTTCCACACTTCCTAAACCCATAAAGCGAAATAAGCGTGCCATAGACGGGTTTATAAATTTTTCATATTTACCGATTGTCTCTTCTACAAAGTCCATTTTTCATTCCCTCTTCATGTTAATAGTGTGCTTACCGGAACAAATTTAATTCCGGCGCCTTGAACTTCCTTATAGCATTCTGACCAAGCTTTGGCTGTGTTTTCTCTAGCATGACAAATAACAATTATTGAACCATATTTATCGGCAATTTCAGCTGCTGCCCAAATCTGTTTTTTTATTTCGTCCACATCACTGCTATTATCCAAAAACCTGCTATTAAACCCGGTACTAATTCCCATTTCTCTGGACATTTTATATCCTACAGAAGCAGCTAGAGTCCTACTGTCAATAAAAAACAAGCCCTTACTTTGCAACACTTCTAAAACTGCTCTCATTGTCGCTGGATTAGAGGTTGCTCTGGAACCCTGATGATTGTTGACACCCTTAATTCCAGGTAAACTATTTATGGCCTCTTTAGTATAATTTTGCACCTGTTCTTTAGTCATTGCTACACTAACCATACGAGTTTCAGAAGCCTGACCGGCGTCCATTGGCTCCATTGGTAAATGCAGCATAGGCGTTTGCCCGTTATTTTTAATAATTTTAAGTGCGGCACTGCTATTGGTTTTAAATGGCAGAATAGAAAACGTCATGTCAATAGGCAATGCACTAAGTATTTCCACCGGTTCTAAATCATACCCACAATCATCCACTACCACAGCCAAGCTCCCACTTAGTTTTTTGTGTTGAACCTTGTTTTGGTTTGAATCGCTATCTTTTGCCACAGGCTGCTTCGGTTTAGCTTTTTCCTTTAAATCGCTCTCTTTGGTACTAGCCTTTTCGGCACTAGGTATCTTGGGTATCACTTCACTGACTATCTCAGAAAGGCTGCGTTTCTCTACGTCGGGATTACTATGAGAAACGAAAAGAAAACCAATAAGCATAACGGCAGCCACTACAGCGATAGTTAATAATAACCCACCACCTGTCTTTTTTTTCTTTGGAGTGTGGTGGGTTGCACTTGTTGTTTTTTTACTTCTAGCCATCTATCTTTCCCCACTATGCTCTTGGATGAGCTTTTTCGTATATTGTTTTCAAACGTTTATTTGTTAAGTGAGTATATATCTGAGTCGTTGATATATCAGCATGCCCCAATAATTCTTGTACAGTTCTTAAATCAGCACCATTATCTAATAAATGTGTGGCAAAAGAATGGCGAAGAATATGAGGTGTTAACTCTTTACGTATACCAGCCATATGTCCATAACCTTTTATTATTTGCCAAAATCTTTGGCGAGTCATACCACTGCCATGTATCGTTAAAAACAAACATTTTTCTTTACTACCCTCATGCAATAATCTCGGCCTTACTACATTTAAATATTTTTCCAAATATTCCACAGCATAATGACCTAAAGGAATAATGCGTTCTTTTGAGCCTTTGCCAAAGGCTATAACATATTTCATTTGCAAATTCACACCGGCAACCGGCATATTAATAAGCTCTGATACCCGCATCCCTGTTGCATAAAGCACTTCCAGCATCGTGCGATCTCTGAACCCTTCGTCTGTAGCTTCGTCAGGTGTTTCCAAAAGTTTCAATACATCTTGGCGATTTAAAACTCTTGGCAAAATAGTTCCTTTGTTACCTGCTTCAATAACTTCAGCAGGGTCTATTTCCAAATATCCTTCAGCCGTCATAAACCGAAAAAAAGATTTCAAAGCGGCCAATTTACGTGCCATACTAGAAGGCGCATAACGCTCTTTTTTTAAAAAATACATATAGGCAATTACGTCTTGCCTAGTTATGGTTTTGATGCTTTTTTTTACCTTAGTGGCAAAAAGTTTTAAATCACGCTCATAAGCATCTTTAGTATTCTGGGCAAGGCCTAACTCCACGGTTAAATATTCTAGAAATAATTTAATATCCTCTTCCATGGTAACACCGCCTCAAAAAGAAAAACAACGCCAACAACTGCGCCGTCTTCTTCAAAATACTATTCCTTTTTCTCTGCTGTAAGCATGATTTGTACGTTAGTCACCGGAGAAATAGTAGAAATAGCATGTTTGTAAACCATCTGCTGCTTGCCTTCATTTTCAATAATAACAGTAAAATTGTCAAAACCCTTTACCAAACCACGGATTTGAAATCCATTTACCAAATAAATAACCACCGCTAAGTTTTCTTTCCTAACATGGTTTAAAAAATTATCCTGTAGATTTATTGGTTTATTATTTGTAGCTGTATTTACCATAATTTCCTCCTATAATACTTCTCTATTTTACATAATCTTACCGCAGTTTGCGCTTTTGTTCAAGTACTCTTATCATTTCTGCCACATATATTTCCGGCATTGGTGGTTCACCCACTTCAATCCAATGTATGTAAGGCATCTTTTTATACCAAGTAAATTGTCGTTTAGCAAAGTTGCGGGTAGCCTGTTTAATTTTATCAACACAAGTGTCCTTGTCATATTCGCCATGGAAATATTCTAATACTTGCCTGTAGCCTATGCTTTTCATAGCCTGTGCGTCTTCTCCCACACCCATTTTCAAAAGATGTCCGGTTTCTTCAAAAAGACCTGATTCAACCATATTATCAACGCGTTTGTTAATACGGGGATACAAAAGTTCTCGTGGCATATGTAACCCAAAGACATAGGCATCGTAAGGCGTTTCTTTAGCATGGGCTTGAGAAACTTCCTCTCCCTCCATAGCTACTTCTATAGCTCGAATAACCCTGCGCCTATCGTTATAGTGAAGCCTTATTGCCGCTTCCTTATCTAATCCTTCCAACTTCTTGTGTAAAGCTTTATTGCCTTCTTTTATGGCATAATTTTCTAAATCTGTACGCAGGTTACTTGATGCCTGGGTTTGAGCAAAATCATAATCTTCCAAAAGTGCTTTTATATAAAGGCCTGTACCACCAACAATAATAGGCACCTTGCCTCTAGCATTAATCTCATTGATTAAAATAGCCGCCCGCGCTTTAAAGTCTACTACATTAAAATTTTCATTAGGTTCCAAAATATTAACCAAATGATGCTCTACCTCTTCTAGTTCTGCAGAAGTCGGCTTGGCAGTTGCAATATCCATGTTTTTATATACCAACATGGAATCTCCTGAAATTATCTCCCCATTAAGCTTATGGGCTAACAATATTCCACAGTTACTTTTACCTGTGGCCGTAGGTCCCAAAATAACAACCACTTTAAGTCGCCCCATGAGCTTACCTCCTTAAAATCCCATATTTAACTTTACTATATTTACTACCATAGAGCTCGTTAATTCCCAATTCACGCAAAACCCTAGGTGTTCGTTCCTTAACCACAACTAATGGTGCCACTCGCATGGCTTCTGATAATACTGCCTTATCCAACGGTTCCACATAGGCTACAGGACGCAAAGGCTTCATATTAGAGGACAAATTAACAGGATATCTAAACATTGGATCAAAATAAACTACATCAAAACTGTAGTTTCCAGTGTTTTTAAATAAACTTTTGCTTCTGTACAAACTGTTTCTATTCGCCTTAAAGCTTCATTCAGTTCAGTTTCTTCGCCCACATAATTGTGCAAACCTTCCTTAACTAAGAACCACAAGGGTTTTGACGCTTCTAGACCCTGTACGCAGCCTTCAGGCCCTACGACATAAGAGGCAATGGCCGCATCACTAGCAAAGCCAAGAGTGGCATCCAATATCCTGCTGCCTGCTTGTAATTCACATGCCTCCACAAAATTATCCCTCTCGCCACGCAAAAGCTTTTGTAACCGCAGCACTGCCATACCCGGATGATAAAACAGCTTACCTTCCTCAGAAAAAATCTGAGGACCATTCTTCGTTGCTACAATAAGACAATCTAAATTATAGCTTTGCATAATAAATTGCAAGCTGCTATTGCCGTCACGTTCTATATAGGGTACGCCTAATAACTCTGCCCATTTTTTAGCTTTGGTAGGCAAGTCACTACCACCGTTTAATCCACGCACTGTAGCAAAATTCATCCTTACACCTAAGTTCTTTTAAACATTTTATATAATTCTTCTGAGGTTATTTCTACCATACAGGGACGTCCGTGGGGACAGGTAAAAGGGTGTTCTGTATTTAACAGTTCCAAAATCAAAGCCCGCATTTGCCTTATGTTAAGCACCTCACCCGCACGAATAGCACTGTGACAAGCAGCATAATGTAATACTTCTTCACGCAAATCTGCAGGATTTATCTTTTTATTTTCGGATAAAAGCGTTAGTATTTCACGAATAAATTCTTCCGCTTCATCATTTTTTATATCAGCCGGCAAAGAAGAAACTCTCAATATAGTTTCACCGCTGGGTTCCACATCTACACCCAATTGCATAAATTCTTTTCTGTATTCTTCTATAGAGCTTACCTCTTGAGGAGTAGCATCTAAATATAAAGGGATAAGAAATTGTTGCGTTGGAATATTTTGATGAGAATTAACCAGCTTATCATACATTACTCTTTCATGTGCTGCATGCTGATCAATTAGATATAAGGCAGTTTCTGACTGAGCTACAATAAACACCCTATCAATTTGTCCCAAAGGCCAAATATTATCTACACCATTATCCACGTCTTTAATTGCAATATTGTTGTCCGTGTGAGATAAGTTCATATTTTCATCAGTTCGCTGCGCAGCACTAAACTCAATTCCATTGTTTTCGGCAATACGCTCCGGAGTTTTCCAAATTTGTTGCTGGTTTGCTTGATAATTATTCCCGCCACCGCTAAAAGGTCTCTTTGTGTACATGGCACTATCATCTGTATTATCACTATGCTCTGTAACAGATTTTCCCATGTCTACGCTCCCCAGCAACGGTTTAGTTAAAGCATCAGACAAAGCGTGATACACAACTCTATAAACTGCACCCTCATCTCCAAACTTAATTTCACTTTTTTGGGGATGTACATTAATATCAATATTAGCTGTATCCACGGTAATATCTAGGACTGCAAAGGGGAATCCGCCCTTAGGTATTTGTGACCTGTAAGCATGATCCAATGCTTTGCCAATCATCCGGTTATTAATAGTTCGTCCGTTAACAAAAATAGTCTGCCATTGACGCGTACCTTTTAACATTGTTGGTTTGCCAATATAGCCACTAACGCCAATACCATTGTCTTCATACTTCAATGCAATTAAATCGTTAGCTACATTCTTACCATAAATAGAAGCAATTGTATCAACTAAATTTCCGTTACCCGGCGTATTAATAACTTCTTTGTCATTGTTTAATAATCTAAAATGCACATCAGGACGTGACAACGCAATTTTGGAGATAATTTCATTAATGTAGCGGCCTTCCGTATTTACTGTGCGTAAAAATTTGCGACGTGCAGGAACATTAAAGAACAAATCCCTAACCGTAATAGCTGTACCCACATTACCACCGGTTGCAATACACTCTTTGTCAGTACCGCCATTAATAGTAATCGCAGTGGCAAATTCCTCGTCATGCAGACGAGTAATTAATTCAAATTTAGCTACAGAAGCAATACTTGGTAAAGCTTCACCCCTAAAACCTAAAGAATGAATACTTTGTAAATCTTCGGCATTTCTTATTTTACTGGTAGCATGACGTAAAACAGAAAGGTTAGCATTAGCTTTAGACATGCCGCTTCCATTATCTACTACTCTAATATATTCTGTTCCACCTTCATAAATAGTTACTTCAATATTATTTGCCCCCGCGTCTAAAGAGTTTTCAATAAGTTCCTTGACCACAGACGCAGGTTTTTCCACAACTTCACCGGCAGCTATTTGATTAGCAGTATTTTGATCCAGTACTCTTACTTCAGCTTCCATTTATTTGCTGCCTCCCTCCAGCCTTGCTTCTTCGCGCAATTTATATAACTCGTTTAAAGCCTCTAACGGTGTCATGGTCATAATATCCATATTCATTATTCGCTTAACTACTCCACCTGAAAACAAGGATTGCTCAGCTGTAACATCATTAACAATCGGTTCTGCAGGCTTTTTGGCCAATGTTTTTTCTCCATCATACTCCAATAATAAATCTTCGGCGCGTTCCACAACTTTTTTGGGCAAACCTGCCAGTTGTGCTACATGAATACCGTAGCTACGATCAGTTCCCCCGGGAACTATACGGCGTAAGAACACTATATCATTACCACGTTCCTTAACCGCTATGGAGTAATTTTTTACCCCTTCCAGAAAAGACTCTAACTCAATTAGTTCATGGTAATGGGTAGCAAAAAGAGTTTTTGCCTTAAGTTTTTCATTAATAAATTCCACCACAGCCCTAGCAATACTCATACCATCATAAGTACTGGTACCACGACCAACCTCATCTAAAATAATAAGGCTGTGCTTAGTGGCATATTTTAAAATTTGTGCTACTTCATTCATTTCTACCATAAAAGTACTTTGCCCGGTTGCTAAGTCATCGCTGGCCCCAACTCTGGTAAAAATACGATCTACCGGACAAATAGACGCTTGACGGGCCGGAATATAACTACCCATTTGCGCCATAAGCACCAGTAAGGCAACTTGCCGCATATAAGTAGACTTACCAGCCATATTAGGTCCTGTCAAAATAATCATCCGATGTTCGCTATTATTTAGCAGAGTATCATTGGGTACAAATATTTCTCTTTCCAACAATTTTTCTACTACAGGATGACGCCCATCTTTAATAAAAATTTCTTGATTATTATTTAATTCAGGACAGATATAGTTGTTCTTAAAGGCTGCAACCGCAAAGGAGAGCAGTACATCCAAACTACCAATAGCTCTAGCAGTTTCTTGAATTTCCACTATAGCATGACGAATTTCTTCCCGTATTTTATTAAATAGATAATACTCTAATTGCTGAATTTTCTCTTTAGCACTGAGTATTTTGTTTTCAAATTCTTTTAACTCCGGAACTATATACCGCTCAGCATTTACCAAAGTTTGCTTGCGAATAAAGTAATCGGGGACTAAAGCTACGCTGCCCTTAGATACTTCAATATAGTAGCCAAAAACCTTATTAAACCCAACTTTCAGAGTCTTAATCCCTGATTGATCTTTAATACGCTGCTCAAACTTTTGCATCCATTCTTTATTGTTTTGTGCAATATCATGTAATTCGTCCAATTCCAAATCATAGCCGGTGCGAATCATTCCGCCCTCACGAATAGTAAAAGGAGGTTCATCAACTATGCCTGCTTCTAGTGTGGCTAAAATATTTTCGTGTAAACTAATATGTTGGGATAAATTTGTTAAAAGTCCTTGAGAACAATCCCTTAGCAAAGTTTTAATGTTAGGCAATACTTGCAAAGACGACCGCAGAGAAACCATATCTCGTGCATTAGCAGAGCCTACTTCAATACGAGAAAGTATGCGTTCTAAATCTGTCACACTCTTAAGATTTTCCGTCAAGCTTTCACGCAAATTAATGTTTTCTAAAAACCCACGAACAGCTTCTTGCCGTCCCTTTATCTTAGATAAATCCAGCAATGGAGCCTCTAACCATTGCCGCAAGCGGCGTGCCCCCATAGCAGTATTCGTATAATCAAGTACATCTAAAAGCGTACCACGCTTGCCACCGTCTCGCATATTGCGAACTAATTCTAAATTGCGAATAGCCGTAGCATCTAAAATCATGAAGCTGTCCCTGGCTATGGCGGTCAATTTGTTTATTTGTGCGAGATCTGCTTTTACATTTTCGTGGACATATTGCAGCATAGCTTCCACTGTACCACGCACTAAATCGTTTTTATAGGCCTCACAGTTAGAATCAAAATGTTTAGTGAAATAATTTTCATGTTCTGTGCAAGTAAATTTACTGGAAACACACTGTGGTAATTTTTGTACAATACTGGCTGTAATTTTTTCCCAATCTTCAATAGCACCAACAGCAATTATCTCTACCGGTTGGAGTCTGAAAATCTGGTCTAAAACAAATTCTCGCCGACTAGTACCATGAGCCATATACCATTGACATTCACCTGTAGAAATATCGGCAAAACTCACGCAAAGCGCTTCCCCATCTTCACGTAAACATGCCAAATATTGATTGTGTCCTTCTTCTAACACTGCACTACTAAGTACTGTGCCAGGAGTAATTATTTTTATAACTTCACGTTTGACTATGCCCACAGCTAACTTAGGGTCCTCTACTTGCTCACAAATAGCGATACGATAACCTTTACGGATAAGCTTAGCAATATAACCATCTACGGCGTGATAGGGTACACCGCACATGGGTATTCTGTCTTCCAAACCACCTGCGCGGCCGGTAAGGGTAATATTAAGTTCTTTAGATGCCGTTAAAGCATCTTGAAAAAACAACTCATAAAAATCTCCTAGACGAAAAAATAACAATTCGTCTTGATGTTGATTTTTAACCTCAAGATACTGTTGCACCATAGGGGTATAAGAGGTTGTCATTCCTGTGCGCTTCCTTTCAACAACCATGTTTGTGCGGCCTCAATTTTGACCTTTAACTTTGCACCAATTGTATATTTTTTAGCATTTAGCGGCCATAAAACCAATTTATTCCCGTCTGTTCGTCCACTCCAAGTATCAGGATTATTATAGCTTGGTCCTTCTACTAAAACCTCAACAGTTTTTCCCACTAATGCTTGATTACGTAAGAGGCTGTTTTTATTCTGAACTTCCATTAAACGGTTTAACCGGCTTTTTTTCTCGGCTAAAGGCACCTGATTTTCTAATTTAGCTGCCGGCGTGCCTGAACGCTTAGAGTAAATAAAAGTATAGGCTACGTCATACTCAACTTCATCAACTAATTTTAAGGTATCGTTAAAATCTTCATCGGTTTCACCGGGAAACCCAACTATAATATCTGTTGTAAGCACAGCATCAGGCACATATTTACGAATGGTTGCCACCAATTCCAGATATTTTTCCCTAGTATAGCCCCTATTCATAGCCTTAATTATTTTGCTGCTGCCTGATTGCACCGGAATATGAAAATGCTTGCATATATGCTTGCTTTCGGCAATAGTTCGCACTAAATCTTCACTCATATCACGTGGATGACTGGTCATATAACGCACTCTTTCAATACCCGGTATATTGTCTACCACACGCAAAAGATTACTAAATGCATTATCTTGTCCATTGTCTTTGCCATAGGAATTAACATTTTGACCAAGAAGCGTAACTTCCTTAAACCCCTGTGCAGCAGCTTTGGTAATTTCTGCGACTATACTTTCCATGCTGCGGCTGCGCTCTCTGCCTCTAACATAAGGTACTATGCAATAAGTACAAAAGTTATTACACCCATACATAATTGGTACCCAAGCAGAAAAAGAGCTTTTTCTAACAAAACTTCCATCAAATTCTTGCGGATCACTTTGTAAATCAGCAAAGATTTTCTTATCTTTTCTGCGACTTTCTATATAGGTCTGAAAAATCGCACTAAAGTTATTTACATATGCAGTTCCTATAATCAAATCTATTTGAGGATAAGTTTTAATAAGCTTATCTCCATTTTTTTGAGCCATACAGCCTGCTATACAAATGACCTTTTTGGGATTAGCAGCCTTAATAGCCTTTAATTCCCCTATTTTACCTAATATCTTCTTTTCCGCACTCTCACGAACACAGCAAGTGTTAATAAGAACTACATCTGCATCATGAAAATCTTCAGCGTATCTATAGCCCAAATCAGCCAATTGACCGGCAAAATGCTCGGAATCACTTTCATTCATTTGACATCCATAGTTAATTATGTGATAAGTTTTA
>JAAYAE010000102.1 GCA_012719555.1 Acholeplasmataceae bacterium
ACCTGATAGCCGGCCTTGACGAGTCTCTGGCGGCCTGTTTGAAATGATTTTTCAATAACGATTCCAATGCCAACAACTTCGCTGCCTGCTTGATGTACTAGATTGGCTAATCCCATGGACGCTTCCCCCATTGCCAGGAAATCATCTAGTATTAGCACATTTTCACCGGGAGGCAAAAACTTCTTCAATACTACCACATTGGAGGTTTTCTTTTTGGTAAAGGAAAAAACTTCTGTTTGGTAGGCGTCTTCATTCATTATCACAGATCGTTGTTTGCGACCGAAAACAACAGGAACGTGCATTAATAAGCCCGTCGTAAGGGCGACAGAGATACCTGAAGCTTCTACGGTAAGGATACGGTCAATTTTTTTCCCCTGAAACCTAAAATAGAATTCTTTGCCTATTTCCATGAGAAGATCAGGATCAATTTGTTGATTAAGAAATGAATCCACTTTAAGAATGGAGTTGTTTAGGACTATTCCCTCAGTATTTATACGTTCTTTTAATAAGAGCATGGAACACCTCTTTTGTTATTTTCTGCTTATTATACCACAATATTACATACAAACTGAGAATGATTTACATAAATTTCTAAAAAGTGTAAAGAATGTAGCGGTTTAACGGGACACAATGCGAGAAAAAAAGAAACTAATATATACAAAAAGCCTTGACAATGGGCATAAAAACTGTCATAATGTAAAAATACTACAACTAAATGTAGTTTGTAGTATATACATTAGAAACAAAGTAATGATCGGGATAATATCAAGAAAAATTTTTCAGAGAGTCGGTGGTTGGTGTGAACCGATAAAATTACTTGAGAAAACTCACCCGGGAGCTTCAGCTACGAAATAATAGTAGGAGTTGACGTTTAGCACCATGTTACGGTGTCCGAAGCTTTTATTCGGGACAATGAGGTCAAAATAGGGTGGTACCGCGGTTACTAGTCGCCCCTATCTGTGAAGAACAGATAGGGGCGTTTTTTTATGGGAGGTGTATAGTATGGAGCAGGTTTTATCTATAGTAGTTCGCAATCAGCCTGGGGTATTGATGCGGGTTGCAGGCATGTTTTCCCGTCGTGGTTATAATATAGACAGCCTCGCTGTAGGCATTACTCAGAACCCGGAATTCTCACGTATGACTGTCACTATGCAGGCCAATGATACAACTGTAGACCAAGTGTGCAAGCAGTTGGCTAAATTAGTTGAGGTGGAGGCGGTAAAGATTTTACCGCCAAATAACACGTCTCAACGCAGTATGGCTTTAATTAAAGTGCAGACAAGCGACAAAAGGTTAGAGATTTTGCGGGTTGCAGATGTTTTTCGGGCTCATGCTATTGATGTTTCAGGGGAGTCGCTGACATTTTTGATTACAGGCGATATTAGTAAACTCCGTGCCTTTGAAGAGGTGATGAAACCATATGGTATCATGGAAATGGTACAGACAGGGGCTGTTGCTTTAGAAAGAGGTGAGGAAACTCTCACTGTGACTAAGTCCCGTTATAAATGGCCTGAACGTGTAACAGGCAAAAATAATTCTGATCAGTGTAAACTTATTTAAGATGTTTCATCTAAACTGGTTTTAGATAAATATAAACAATCGAGGGAACAAAAAGGAGAGAATAAAAATGGTAAAAATGTATTATGACAAAGATGCTAATTTTGATTTATTAAAAGGTAAAACAGTTGCGATTATTGGTTACGGTTCTCAAGGACATGCGCATGCTTTGAATTTAAAGGATAGCGGGGCTAATGTCGTTGTTGGTTTATATGAAGGCAGTAAATCAAAAGCTAAAGCAGAAGGTGCCGGTCTTACTGTTATGAATGTTGCTGAGGCTGCTAAAGCCGCAGATATTGTTATGATGCTTATTCCTGATGAAAAACAGTCTGCTACTTATAAACAAGATGTTGCAAAAAATTTGAAGTCAGGAGCAGCTCTTGCTTTTGCTCATGGGTTTAACATTCATTTTGGACAAATTGTTCCTCCTGCGGATGTAGACGTATTTATGGTTGCCCCAAAAGGTCCGGGACATTTGGTACGTCGTGTATATACAGAAGGCGCCGGAGTTCCTATGCTTATCGCTGTGCATCAAGATGCCACAGGTAAGGCACATGATCTTGCACTTGCCTATGCTAAGGGCATTGGTGGCACTCGCGCAGGTGTTTTGGAAACTACCTTCCGTGATGAAACAGAAACAGATCTTTTTGGTGAGCAAGCAGTATTGTGTGGTGGCGTAACAGCTCTTATCACAGCAGGATTTGAAACTCTTTGTGAAGCTGGATATGCACCGGAAAACGCTTACTTTGAATGTATGCATGAAATGAAATTGATTGTTGATTTGATGTATGAAGGCGGTATGGCTAAAATGCGTCATTCTGTCAGTGATACTGCCGAATATGGTGATTATGTAACAGGCAGCCGTATTGTTACTGCTGAAACTAAAAAAGCAATGAAACAAGTTTTAACCGAGATTCAAGATGGTACTTTTGCTAAAAATTGGTTGTTAGAAAACCAAGCAAATCGTCCTGCTTTCAATGCTATGCGCAGACGCGGTGCTGAACATCCAATTGAAAAAGTTGGCGCACAACTTCGTGCCATGATGCCGTTTCTTAAACCAGCTCCTAAAAAATAATGTGTAAGTTTAAATAAAATTTCACTAGCGGTGTTACGACTTGTACTTTTGTGGTCGTATATGAGAAATATAGCATATACGTGCAAAATACTTGTCGTAACTAACTAATGAAAAGTACAGAAATTCATTGTTTTATCTAGCTGTAGCAAACCACTTTTTATCTAGGCTAGATTTTGCTATTTCTACTTTCTCTTACTGAGAGAAACAAAGAGGAGGAATATATTATGGGCATGACTATGACTCAAAAAATTTTAGCAAAACATTCCGGCCGTGATTGCGTATCTGTTGGAGACTTACTTATTTCCCAAGTAGATTTAATCTTAGCTAATGACATTACAGGACCACCGGCTATTGACGAGTTTAATAAAATAGGTAAACCGGTTTTTGATAAGAACAAGATTGCACTTGTGCCAGATCATTTTTCTCCCTGCAAAGATATCAAGTCTGCGGAAATGTGCAAACATTTGCGTGACTTTGCAAGACAACATGAAATTAAGAACTATTTTGAAGTTGGTCGTATGGGCATTGAACATGCGCTGCTTCCTGATGCCGGACTTATTGCTCCAGGTGAAATAATCATCGGAGCTGATTCTCATACATGTACATATGGTGCATTAAATGCTATGGCTACAGGTGTAGGACAAACTGATGTAGGAGCAGCTATGGCAAGCGGTACTACTTGGTTTAAAGTGCCTAAGGCCATCAAGGTTGTGCTAACAGGCAAGAAACCAAGATTTGTGCAAGGCAAAGATATTATTTTAACAATTATCGGTAAAATAGGTGTTGATGGAGCCCGCTATCAGTCACTGGAATTTTGTGGCGAGGGAATTTCCGAACTCACCATGGCAGACCGTTTTACTATTTGCAACATGGCTATTGAAGCCGGTGGTAAAAATGGAATTTTCCCAGTGGACGAAAAGACAATTGCCTTCTTGCAAGAACGGGGCGTGACTCGTTCCTGGCAGGCGGTAGAGCCTGATGCAGATGCGGAATACGACAGCGTATTAAACATCGTTTTAGATGAGTTGGTTCCTGTGGTAGCTTATCCTCATTTACCGGAAAACACTCATCCGGCAGCGGAATCTAATAATATAATTATTGATCAATCGGTTATTGGTTCATGTACTAATGGCCGTTTGGAAGATTTGGCCCAAGCTGCAGAAGTTCTAAAAGGCCATAAAGTTCATCCGCATGTACGTTGTATTATTATTCCGGCAACTCAAGAAATTTATAAAAAAGCTATGGCCTTGGGATATATTGATATCTTTATTGATGCCGGAGCGGCTGTAAGTACACCGACCTGCGGACCTTGTTTGGGTGGTTACATGGGTATTTTAGCCCATGGAGAACGCGCAATATCCACTACTAACCGCAATTTCCGTGGCCGCATGGGACATGTTGACAGCGAAGTTTATTTGGCCAGTCCATATACTGCTGCAGCTAGTGCTGTTATGGGTCATATTGCAGATCCTGGGGAGGTGCTGAAATGAGTAAAGTGTGGCGCTATGGCGATCATGTAGATACAGATGTTATTATTCCTGCCCGCTATTTGAATATTGCTGATTTCAAAGAACTATCTGAACATGCTATGGAAGATATTGATACCAGCTTTGCTGCTAACGTTCAACCCGGAGATATCATGGTAGCCGGTAGAAATTTTGGTTGTGGCTCTTCACGTGAACATGCACCGATAGTTTTGCAGCAAAAGGGCATAAAGTGTATTATTGCAGATAGTTTTGCCCGCATTTTTTATCGCAATGCTATAAATATTGGTTTACCTGCACTGGAAATTGGTATGGAGGTCGAGAAAATAGAAGCAGGCGATGAATTGACTGTAGATTTGGCAAAAGGTGAAATCAATATTGTCAATAAAGGCATAACCATTCACACGAATCCTTTGCCTGAATTTGTACAAAAAATCGCTGATGCCGGCGGTCTTATTAATTTTGTTAAAGGGGCACAATAAATGAGAATTACACTATTACCGGGTGACGGTATTGGAGTTGAAATAGTAGCTGCGGCGGTAGAGGTCATGGATGCTGTAGCGAAGAAATTCAATCTTGCATTAGAATATGATAAACAGCTAATCGGCGGTTGTGCCTATGATGCTACGGGAACACCGTTGCCTGAGGCAACTGTAACTTCTGCTAAGGCATCTGACGCCGTCCTTTTAGGCGCTGTAGGCGGTCCTAAGTGGGATAATGTAGAGCCTGACAAAAGGCCGGAAAAAGCGCTGCTTGGAATTCGTAAAGCCTTGGGTTTATATTGTAATTTACGGCCAATGAAGGTATCAAAATATGTGGCACATTTATCTCCGTTAAAAATAGAAAGAGCAGCTGGCGCTGATTTGTTGATTGTGCGTGAACTGACAGGCGGTATTTATTTTGGGGAGCATAATGAAGCCGCTATGGTTAATGGTGTGGAAACTGCTTCTGATGTAGAACTTTATACACGTCCGGAGGTAGAACGTATTGCTCGTAAGGCCTTTGAGGCAGCAAAAAAACGCAAAGGTAAAGTTACCTCTGTAGATAAGGCTAACGTTTTGGGATCTTCGCGTATGTGGCGTAAAATTGTGACACAAATGCAAAAAGAGGAATTTTCTGATGTAGAATTAAATCATTTTTATGTCGATAATTGCGCTATGCAGTTGGTACTAAATCCAGCACAGTTTGACGTTATTTTAACCAATAATATTTTTGGCGATATTTTATCCGACGAAGCCTCTGTTATTGCCGGGTCTATTGGCCTTTTACCGTCTGCCAGCTTAGGTGATGGGACAGGTATGTATGAACCTATTCATGGTAGTGCTCCGGATATTGCCGGTCTTGGTATTGCTAACCCTCTGGGGACTATCCTGTCTGCTGCTATGATGTTCAGGTATTCTTTGAATAATGACGCAGCGGCTCAGGCTATAGAAGACGCAGTTGATAAAGTTATGGAAAAAGGCTATCGTACTCCGGATTTAGCGGCAGAGGGTTTACAAAAAGTCTCTACGTGTGAAATGGGACATTTGGTAGCAGCAGAAATATTGCAATAAAATCGGTTGTAAGCAAAAAAATCATGGAGGTGAAAACTATGCAGATATCAGGCGCGCAATTGATCATTAAGTGTTTAGAAGAACAAGGCGTTAATACCGTCTTTGGCTATCCTGGTGGTGCTATTTTGCCATTTTATGATGCTTTGCGGGAATCAGCAGTCAGACATATTCTTACCGCACATGAACAAGGAGCCGCTCATGCAGCCGATGGCTATGCCAGAGCCAGTGGCAATGTTGGTGTTTGTGTAGCAACTTCAGGACCGGGAGCAACCAATTTGGTTACGGGTCTGGCTACTGCGTTTATGGATTCTATTCCTTTGGTGGCTATTACCGGTCAGGTAGCGATTTCCATGATTGGGCGTGATGCTTTTCAGGAAGTAGATATTACCGGTATTACCATGCCTATTACTAAACACAATTTTTTGGTAAAATGTCCGGAGCAGCTGGCTTCAACTCTGCGGTTGGCCTTTCAATTGGCCAAAACAGGAAGGCCGGGACCGGTGTTGGTTGACATACCCCGTGATGTACAAACGGCCATGATAGAATACCTACCTGAAGTTCCTCAGCTTTTAGAACCGGAAGATCCTAATGCTGATCAAGTGCAAAAAGCTATTGACGCTGTTAATGCTGCTGAAAGACCGGTCATGCTTATTGGTGGCGGCGTTATTAATGCCAACACAGAATACGAGGCTATGGATTTGGCAGAAAAACTGCAAATTCCAGTAGCAAATACTCTTATGGGCCGTGGTGCCTGCAGTGATTATAGACGGATTGCTCTAGGAATGACGGGAATGCATGGCCACGCCAAAGCTAATAATGCAATAAAACAAGCTGACTTGATTTTGGCTTTTGGCAGCCGTTTTAATGATAGGTTAACGGATGATGCTGACAGCTATGTAGCACATAAAACTATTGTGCATATGGACATAGATCCGGCAGAAATTGACAAAAATATTTATTCTGAAATTGGGATTACAGGAGATATGAAGAAAAGCCTGCACCTAATAAAAGAAGCTTGTGAACCCAAGGATTTGAGCCATTGGTGGAAACTTATTGATTCTTGGCCCACTTGGGAAAATGATACCGGTGACGAAGAAGCACCCAAATTTTTTCAAGCTTTAAACTCTATTTTAAAAGGCAAAGATTATATTATAACTACGGATGTAGGACAACACCAAATGTGGGCTGCACAGCATATTAAGATCCAATTTGCCAGACAGTGGATTACCTCCGGAGGGTTGGGAACAATGGGGTTTGGCTTGCCTTCAGCCATGGGAGCTCAAGTTGCCAGACCTGCCAGCAGAGTTATAAGCATATCAGGTGATGGTGGGTTTAAAATGACAGGTTCTGAGCTTTTCACTATTGCTACTAATAATATACCTGTGATTTCTATAGTGTTCAATAATAGTGGTCTGGGTATGATTAGACAGTTACAAACAGTTCTGTTTAACAAGCGTTTTATGGCTTGTGAATGTCCGGGTGCTGTAGACTTTGTAAAATACGGAGAAGCTTTCGGTATTTCAGGTACGCGGGTCACAACACCTGAAGAATTAGCAGAAGCAGTGGGATTAGCACTTAAGGAAAACAAACCCCACGTTATTGAAGTTATTATTAATGCCAAAGATATGGTAAAACCTATGGTAGCTTCAGGCAAAGGCATTAACTCTTTTGTTAAATTTGATGCTTAAGTTGCATAATGAAAAAATGACTTTCGCTAAAGCGAAAGTCATTTTTATAAAGATGTGGGCAACTATTGGTTTGTTAAGTGTAATAATCTTGACAAGGCTATACCAATGTGGTAATCTATTCAAGTATAGACTCTAGTAGTCTATCTCCGACCGCACGAAGAGGTTCCGAAATCTCCGCGAGGAGTACCGTATTTGGCGAGTATAAGAAGAGGGAGGTGCACTCATGTACGCAGTAATTCAAACAGGTGGAAAACAATACCGTGTTAGCGAAGGCGACGTTCTTAATGTAGAAAAGTTAGCCGTTGAAGCCGGTGAAAATGTTGTTTTTGATAAAGTTTTGACTGTAGTTAATGATGGTGATGTAATGATCGGTAAACCGGTTGTTGAAGGCGCTAAAGTAACTGCAAAAGTTGTGGAACATGGCAAGGCCAAGAAGATTTTTGTTTTTAAATATAAAGCAAAAGCTAACTATCGTAAGCGTCAAGGCCATCGTCAACCATATACGCAAGTAGAAATTACTTCTATCGAAGCATAAGACAATGATTAGAATTAATATTGAAAAAAATGAAAGTAACCTAATAGTTGGGTACACGGTTAATGGACATGCTGGTTTTGCTCCTGAGGGTCAAGACATTGTATGTTCGGCTGTGTCTACTTTGACTATGGTTGCTATTAATGGACTAGAAGAGCATTTGCAGTGTGAAATCGCTTATGAAATTAAAGACGGTTACCTGCAAGTAGAGCTAAAACAAACGCCGGATGATTTAACGCAAGCGATTTTGGCTACCATGGAAATTGGGCTGAAAGATATTGCTGAACAATATCCGCAGCGTGTTCGTATTCAGGAACACAGGAGGTGAAATACCATGATTAAAATTCAATTACAATTATTCGCACATAAAAAAGGTACAGGTAGTTCTCATAATGGTCGTGATTCTAATGCTCAACGTTTGGGCACTAAGGCTCACAATGGCCAATTGGTAACAGCCGGTAGTATAATTGTTCGTCAACGTGGTACTAGGTTCCATGTTGGTAACAATGTGGGCATAGGCAGTGATTACACTATTTATGCTAAAGTTGAAGGTACTGTTGCTTTTGAAAGATTGGGCAGAGACAAACGCCAAATAAGCGTATATCCTGTCGTTACAGAAGCATAATTGCACAACAAAATCGGTTCTATACTAAATGTTGGGGTGAGAAATCACTCCAACATTTTTTTGCGTAAAAAATGAACATAAGAGCGAAATATCCAGTACAATTAAATCGTCCAAGAAATAACGAAAGGATGGTCTACTCTTATGTTCACATTAAA
>JAAYAE010000103.1 GCA_012719555.1 Acholeplasmataceae bacterium
CGCCTTGCGTATTTTTCGAAGGTATAAGCGCGGTACTGCTTTTCCTGACACACCACTATTTTTTAAGGGGGGAATAACATAAATTACCTTTCTCATCAAAATAATAATTTTCTTTTGTGCTTAATCTATCTGCATGAATTGCATTATGGCAATCAAGGCAAAGATACATAAGGTTGCTCCAATCAAGCGTTATGCTTGGATCGTTTATATTCTCAGGCGTTAGCTTTACTATATGATGCACTATAAGCCCTTGCTTATGGCAATGTTCACATAGTCCAAGCACTGAATTAATATATCCTGCTCGGCACTCAAGCCACGCTTTACTGTGATAAAATGCTAAAGCAAAATCTTGCGCCATATGACTTATCTTCTCTTTCCTATTAGTGTGACAATAATAATCAGCTCTTCCACAAGGTAAATAAAATAGAGCGTGCAATGATTCACACGCCCCAGTTAAGGAGGAAATAAGCTTATTAACTTGTACTATATAATTCTGACACTAGTATTTTACCATGAGGAAACACAGAAAAAGTGCAACACTTTTTTTATATTATCTTTTGACAATAGTCCTAGGCTCTATCAGCTTCTCCTGTATTGCCAGCATTGCAAAGTCTCTTATGAATTCATCTTTCCAGTAGTAATAGGTGCGCTGACTAATACCCATGCGTATCATTATTCGCATAGGTCTCTCATGTTTTATATAACGTTGGCGCATACATTTGCCAGCCATCTGATATTCATACAACTGATAAAGCCTGTCCATTACTCTAAGCCATGCTTCCGGATTACATATAGTTTCTTCTCCATGAACCTGAGTAACTATCTTAATGCTTTTAAGCGGAGCCGTATGCTTCATTGCTAACAATGCAGTAGGGTCACTAATAAAAGCATGTCCGCTGCCACCGGCAGTACCACCACGTGCTGCTCCCTGTTCCAAACGTGCTACGCCAACTGCATACTTAATCGCATCTTCATAAAACAAATAATGATTTAAATCACTTATAACCTTTTCGTCTAGTGCTTCCATGGTCACGCTCCTTTCTTTTTCCCGTATTTATTTTTAATAATCTGTAGTACTGGTAGTATGAACCATCATATTCACTTACGCTCGTAACCATACTGTTTCTGATAAGAATATATCCTTTTGGAATACGTGGAGTTTTAAGCCAGAAGGTAGCTTTAATCTTTTTCTTTTTTGGTACCGGAATTATTAAATTCGTACTTTGATTCCAACGCTTATGGAAAACTGCTTTTGCAGGATCATTAAATGTTTTTTTAGTATGCTTTAAAATATAGTCTGCTAACCGGATGTAATCTCCGCTTAAATCTAACGGCGTCAATCTTATGAATCCATAACTCCAGCAAGCTCTTATTTCTTTTATATTAATATCGCCATTGATTACAAGATGCATATGCGGTGTCGTGTCATACCCTACTGCATAAACATATTTCATTTGTTTGCCTTGTCTCTGAAATCTACGGCGCACCCTCTTTAAAAAGTTTTCAACATCTTTTCTAAATCTTTCCGGAGTATCAGGTCTTAGTTCTTCCTGATAAGTTATACTCAATGACCAATCGTTCGAATTAAAATTATTATTTAAAAGTCTCGTTAACTTTCTTGCAGCATATTTATAATTCAGCTCTTTTATTTCTTCACTGCTTTTATTTGTTTTAGGTTGTCTATGCTTAGCAGGTTGTACAAATAAACTTCTTGAGTTTTCTACTTCGATTACATTGCCTGTTATATATTTTTTCTGTTTATAGTGCATGATGTCCCCCAAGATAATATATCTAATCAAGTCATACGAGGCAGCACGCCTCGTTAATGGACCTGTAATTTCATTTAGTTTTTAACTTACAAACATACAAACATATAATGAAGGAAAGTGTTTTTATTCCCTCTGCAAAACAACGCCAAACGCAGAAGGATACTCCACGCTTGACGATTTATAGTATTTCTATTTCAAACCAGTTAAAAAGGTATTTCCTCACCGAAGGCACCCATTGTCTCTTCCTGTGATTCTTCTAAGGCAGGAGCTTTGCTCAAAGGTTCTAATTGGTCAACAACAACTTCCGTAAAATACTGCACTTTTCCATTATCTGCTTCATATTTACGCATCTGCAATCTACCTGATACGCCAATAAGTTGTCTGTTCTTCAGATACTTTGAAGCATAGTCTGCTGCCTGTCCCCATACGATACATTTAATGTAATCTTTTTCTCTTCTCCCCTGTGCATCCTTGGTTATACGCGGCACAGCGATTGTGAAATCAGCAACCATCTTACCGCTGCGTGTAGCCCTTACATCAGGATTATCCGTTAGCCAACCAGTTAATTTAATTTTATTCATTTTGAACCCCTTCTTCTAAATTAGATAAATATTCCTTACACTTTGCCTTTATTTCTTCTCCCGCCGATGTGTTATGACGTTTATAGTGACACATGAGGCACAAAAGTATCATTTTGCTTTCTTCGTCACTTTTCAATGCCCCTTGTGGTTCATGATGCGCCTTCATACCTTTGTCTACATAAGCACCACATAAAGCGCACAAATTATTTTCTCTTTCAGCTATGCGATCATTTAACTCTTTTAGTTTTTTGCCGCTTAGCTTAACCATTATTGTTTTGGGTATCATACAAACTTTACCGGTATCCCTTCGGCATACGCGTATGCAACTTCTGCGCAGCATCCTTTGCTATCTTCCCAATCTCTAGAACCTACTAATATTTCGTCACAACATTTTAATAATGCCAAACAGTATGATAACCCTTTACTATAGTTACCATCGTTATATGGCATAAATGCTAGGGCATGTAGCGGTGATACATAACAAATACCTGGGTTCATCTTATGCAATGCATTTAGTTTTTCTGCCGCCAATTGTACGTTCTTTGCTTTTCCCCCATATGGGTGTGAAAAATATATTGTTTTCATCAATCATTTCCCCTATCAAAATTTTCGTTATCAAAATTAGCAAATAATTCGTGAGTTCCGTTCCGCAATGCACTTTCTTCTTCAGACATTTTGTATCCAAATTTTTCTAAAAAGTCATATACCCTATTGCTATATTC
>JAAYAE010000002.1 GCA_012719555.1 Acholeplasmataceae bacterium
TCCCTGAATGCTACCCATGATGCTGTAAAGAGTGCCGTTATTATCCAATTCAAGGATGGTAAGCAAACTTACCGCGCAACTGTTAAACCTTGAGTTCCCTAACTTAGCTTTCCCTTATTTTGGCTACTTGAGTTGAAGGTAGAGATACCTTCTCTCAAGCAGCCTTTTTTTGTGTTATAATATTATCTAAACACAAAAGAGTTTGGAGGGTTAAGACACGGAACTAGATATGAAAGAATGGAATGCTTATGTTGACTTTGTTTCTGGGGGGGAATGGCCAATACCCAGAGGTTTTGTCAGTGATTATAATAATTGGCTTTGCCGGTCTGTAGTTGGGCGTGCATTATATTTCCGTGAGAAAGTAGAAGAAGCAATGACGGTCTTAAGTACCGTAGTGAATATTGAACCATCTATGGAAAAACCTGATTCAGGTATGGGTGAAGTAGAACACAAAATTTTATGCATGCGGGATTTAGCTAAAATAGTGTGGCAGTTGACAGAAAATAGTGACGCAGCTTTAAAATTTTGGGATGAGGCAGTACGTCTTTGCGATATGTGGCCGTATAATTTTAACAGCGTGGCAAGAGGAGAAATTAGCTATGGGCGCTTGGTTATGCTTTGGATGGCCGGTAAATATGATTTAGTGGAGTCACAGTTAAAAGAAATGGCTGCTAGCGAGCGTTTTGAAATGCCTGAGTATAATGTAAATAGCTATCGCTATTTTGCTTACAAATTCAGAGCGGAAACAGAATATAATGCTAAAAATGTGCATAAAGCAGCATTAATATTTGAAGAAGCTTTTAAATATTATCCTATGTCCGTAGAAGCCAGACGCGAGGAAACCAAAGCTAAAGCAATGACGGATATGGAAGAGCGTTATAATAAATTTTTGCAAATGAGCAAAACGCAATATATTCAATGGGAAGTAGTTGGAGAAGCAAGAGGACCGGTACGTGGATAATGGCTAAAATATTTTATTTTACGGGAACAGGGAATTGTTACAGCGTTGCTAATCGGCTGGGAGAAAAACTGGGCGCAGAGTTGGTTGCTATTACTGATTACTTGTCTCATCCATATATAGTTGAAGATGCTGTAATTGGAATTGTGACCCCGGTTTATAGCATGGATCTGCCTCAGGTGGTAGCAGAGTTCTTGGAAAAGGTACAATTGAAAGAAACAAGATATATATTTTGTGTAGCCACTATGGGCGCTATGGCTGGGCGGTCTTTGTATCATGTGAAAGATCTTTTGCATAAACGTAAATTAATTTTGAGTGCGGGGTTTACTGTAACTTTGCCTGACAACAGCATAATTTTTCCTTCAGGAGAAAAGCGCATGCAAATGCTTCTGGCAGCAGAGGAGGAAACTGTAAATAATATCGCTGAATTACTTAAAGAACATGAGGAAAATTCTGTTAAAATGAAAGATTGTTTCTTGTTGAAAATTTCAGCAGCTGTCGGTATGTGGAGTCTTAAATCAGTTTTAAAGGTTAAGCATAAAAAAATTAATGAAGATAAATGCAACGGTTGCGGTATTTGTGCCAAGATTTGTCCTGCAGGCTGCATTATCATGGAAAAAGGCCGCCCTGTTTTTAGCGAAGGGTGTTTAACTTGTTTTGGCTGTGCTCAGTGGTGCCCTAATGAAGCTATTAATTTAGGCTGGCTGCATCCGACGGGCAAGACTAAGTATGTTCACCCGGGAGTCGACGTTCAAGCTATTTCCGGTCGCAATATGTTGGACTGTAAGCAATAAACATAATAAACTAAGGAGCAGAGTATGAGTACATATAATAAAATAAATAGGGAGATACTGATGGCACTGGAAGCTGTATTAGGTGCGGAATATGTTTTAACGGCTCCTGAAATTTTAGACAAATATAAAACTGATGAAGAAACTAACCCGCGTTATTTTCATATTCCGGAGGTAGTAGTTCTTCCGGGGACGACTCACGAAATAGCTGAGATAGTAAAGCTGGCTAATAAGTTTTTAGTACCTATAACAGTACGTGGTGCAGGAACTAGTTTATCTGACGGCGCTATTGCCGTATGTGGTGGGATAGTTTTGCTTATGGAACGTATGAATAAAATATTATCCTTTGATGAAGAGGGAATGTATATGGTAGTAGAAGCAGGTGTTTCCACCAAGGCTATCCAGGATATTGCTAATAGCAAGAAGCTGCTTTATGCCGGTGATCCGTGCAGCGCGGAAAGCTGCATGATTGGAGGCAACCTTGCTACTAACGCAGGTGGAAACAAGGCTGTTAGGTACGGAACTACTCGTGACCAGGTTTATGCCTTAGAAGTGGTGACGCCAACAGGAGACATTGTTAATATGGGAGCACGCTTGCAAAAGAAAACCACAGGTTACTGTTTAGAACAGTTACTCATGGGCAGCGAGGGGACACTGGGAATTATTACTAAAGCAACCTTAAAATTAAAACCTTTGCCTCCTTATCGTTTTGACATTTTGGCAATTTTTACTGATGTTACCAAAGCCATTGATCTTGTACCAAAAATCATTAAAGCCGGTGTTACGCCTACTAGTATAGAATTTATGGATAACAATTTTGTTCGCTCTACTAATGATTATTGCGAAACTCGCTTACCACATTATGAAGATGGTAGTTATATCATAATTACAGTGGAGACGTTAACGGAAGACGAGTTGGATATTAAGATGGAGCTTTTAGATAACCTCTGTACAGAAAGTGGTGCTGCAGAGGTATTGGAAGCGGATGAACGTGTATGGAATTTACGTCGAAATTGTCAAGAGTCTGTACGTATTATTAGCAAAGTAAATTTAACTGATGATGTGGTTGTACCTTTGGACAAAGAAGCAGAAACCATTAAGTTTGTTATGTCCACCGGTAAAAATTACAATTTGCATGTTATGACTTTAGCTCACGCAGGTGACGGAAACTTGCATATTTGTCTGTGTAAAGGTGATTTATCTGATGAGCAGTGGGATAAAGAAGTGGCTGAATTTCACGCTGAAATTTATGCCTATGCCTACAAGGTAGGGGGTCGTCTTAGCGGTGAACATGGCATTGGAGCGAAAAAGATTAAAGAACTAGAAAAATACACAGAACCAAGCGAATTGGCTGTTATGAAAACGATTAAGAAAGCTATGGATCCCAATAATATACTAAATCCCGGTAAAGTAGTATTTATGTAGTATATGTGTAGTATGGGTTTGCAGGGATATTTATTTGGTAGTTGCGTATAAGCGCAGGTAGGTGTACAATAGCGGGTATATAAAATGTAGAAAGGTAGAATGGTAGCAATGAAAATGTATAATCCAGTAACTGAAGAGGTAGTAGAGGCATTAAAAGCCGCGGTAGGAGTAGAACATGTTTTTACTGATCCTGAAAGCTTAGACAAATACAAAACGGATGAAGAAACAGATTCTCGGTTTTTTCATACACCGGAGGTAGTCGTAGCACCAGGCAGCGCAGAAGAAGTTGCCGCTGTAATGAAGATAGCCAATAAGTATATTGTACCGGTTACCCCTCGTGGTGCAGGTACCAGTGTTTCTTGTGGGGCTATTGCTGTTTGTGGTGGTATTGTTTTGCTTATGGAACGCATGGACAAAATAATTGAAATCAATACAGATGGTATGTACATGATTGTTGAGGCTGGCGTCCGTACTGTAGAGATCCAACAAAAGGCTAATGAACAAGGATTACTCTATGCAGGAGACCCTTGCAGCAGTGATAGCTGCCTTATTGGTGGAAATATTGCGACTAATGCCGGTGGTAATAAAGCAGTTCGTTATGGTACGACTCGTAATCAGGTTTATTCCGTGGAAGTTGTTACTCCCACCGGTGATATTGTGGAGTTGGGAGCGCGTTTAAAGAAGAAAAGCACAGGTTATTGTTTGGAACAACTCATTATGGGCAGCGAGGGAACTTTGGGCATCATTACTAAAGCAACCTTGAAACTATTGCCTTTAGCACCCTATAGACTTGATGTTTTAGCTATTTTCACTGATGTAGAAAAAGCAACCGGGATTGTTCCAATTTTGGTTAAAGCCGGACTTAATCCTACTAGCGTAGAGTTTATGGACAATGGTTTTGTTCGTAGTTCCAGTGACTTTAGTGAGTTGAGACTGCCTCATTATGAAGATGGCAGCTACGTTATTATCACGGTAGAAACCTTTAATGAGGATGAATTAGATAGCAAAATGGAACAATTGGATGAATTGTGTAATGCTAACGGCGCTACTGATGTTTTAGAAGCTGACGATAGAGTATGGACTATCAGGAGAAATTGCTTGGAATCTACACGCATATTGAGTAAAGTTAGTACGTCTGATGATTTAGTAGTTCCGGTTAATAAAATTGCTTCAACCATTAACCATCTTACCGCGGTGGCCAAAAATTATCCATTCCGTGTCTTTAGCTTGGCCCATGCCGGTGATGGTAATTTGCATTTCCAAATTTTAAAGGGTGAATTGACAGATGCAGAGTGGGAAAATGCCTTGGCTAATTTCCATGCAGAAGTTTATCCATATATTTATAGTTTGGGCGGTAGAATTTCCGGAGAACATGGTATTGGTTCAAAAAAAGTTGAACCAATGGAAAAATATACCAATAAAATTGAAATGAAAATGATGAAAGAAATAAAAAAAGCCTTAGATCCAAATAATGTGCTTAATCCAGGCAAAGTATTTAATATGTAAAAAAAGGTCTTAGAAGTTTTACACTTCTAAGACCTTTTTTCTTTGTTTTCCTATCGGGCTGCGATAATAGGCACCCCCGCGGCACATAAGAGTGACCGCTTATCGCTGCTTCCTTCCGGCCCTGACGAGGTTCACAGGCTCTCATTGCGCAGGACCAACTACCGCAGTCCGAAAGAAAAACAAAAAGCCGCAGTGCGGCGAATTTTAAATGGCGGAGAGCGAGGGATTCGAACCCTCGGTACGGTTTCCCGTACACACGCTTTCCAGGCGTGCTCCTTCAACCGCTCGGACAGCTCTCCAGGTTGAAAATTGTGGTAAAAATTTTTAGTTTTTGTCCCAAAAAATACCCGCAGTAGTTTTTACAACTGCGGATATTAGTATACCGAATAATAGGTGTGTTTGTCAAGATTTTTACAAAAACAATTGCTCCAAATTAATCGTCTTCCTCCATGCTGGGCAAAAGTAACAGAGGTCTGTCAGTATTAAGAGCAAAATTTTGGGAAGTACTACCTAAAGGAAGACCTTTAATTAGGCCACCTCCGGTTTTCGCCATTACTACCAAGGAAACATTTAATTCCTCAGAAATTTTCCGTAATTTTTTAGAGGCAGAACCTTTTTCTATAATATAAGATGATTTAACACCAAATATTTTAACTTCTTCTACTAGTTCAGATAGCTTTTGTTTTGCCAGAGAAATCTTATTTTCTAATTCCTCAGAGCTGCGACTCCTCTCAATAACATGAACAAAAACTACTTCTTCAATGTGTTCACGTAAATTGCGAATAAAGTTTAAGGCAAGTAATGACTCTTTGGAAAAATCCGTTGGAATCAGTATTTTGCTTAATAAAGGGTCTTGAGTTCCATCTTCGTTATGTATACTGCCAATAAAAAGTGGATAAGTAGATAAACGCGCTAAGTCAAAAGTAGTGCTGCCCATAAAAGTGGTGCGCAAAAACCCCTTACCATGAGAAGCAACTAGAACTAAATCACAATTGTTGCTAAGAGCAAGTTCATGAATTTGCTGAAAGACTTCACCTTCCAACAGGGGCAATGATAAAGAAACATTTGTGTAACATGCTTTGTGTAGTTTTGCAGCAACGGCTTTCAGTTTGTTTGGTACATTAGCGTCGTTGTCTTCATCTACAATGTGTACCAACAGAATTTCAGTTTCAATATTGGGACAAAGGGCAAACAAACAATCTGTTAAAGTTTCTGCTGACTCGGAAAAATCTGTAGCCAACAGGACTTTAGTATGACTATTCATTGTTTCTTAACACTCCTTTTTATATTATAAAATTTTCTCCAAACCTTTTACTAACTTATCCTTCTATGCATATTATACCCTAATTAGTTGAATTGCGCATAAAAAAAAGAGTATAATAAGGGAGAAACTTGGGCTAAAGGGGTAGAGGGCAAATGGAAAATACAGTTACAAATATTTCCGAACCAGCAGGACTTGCGCCTGGCTCTCAAGTACCGGTGGGTATAGATGAAAGCGCACCATCAAAATTTGTTATATTTATTATTAGTAACGAGGGAATAACCTCAGAACGAGTGGGAACTTTGCCGGATGTTTTGCCTGAACATCCTTTGGGCAGCACTATGTGGATTGATGTTCAAGGATATGCAGGGCTCAGTTCTATAAGGAAAATATTTGACTTCTTGAAAATACATCCATTGTTTCAAGAAGACATTCTAAATACGCGCCAACGGGTCAAATATGAAATATTGGATGGAGCCTTGTTAGTTACTACTAAGCGCTTGTTTTATGCTGCTAATGGTCGTATTCATCAAGAGCAAGTTGTGTTTTTGCTGAAGGACGATTGTTTAGTTACTTTTCAACCGGCTACAGGAGATAGTTTTGAAGGTTTTCGCAAGCGGTTGCCGTCTCTCAAAGGTAATAAAACCTTGCCGGGATATGTAGTATATGCA
>JAAYAE010000104.1 GCA_012719555.1 Acholeplasmataceae bacterium
CGTCTACTTCTATCTGTTATTGATTGCCTTATACATATGCAGATCCGTTATAATTTAAGAAACAAACACAGCAAATAGTAATAATATAATACAGTGGGCGGCCGATACTAACCACCCATTACGTAAAACCGCCTTGATATCACTTGATTGTGCAAACCCGGTAGCCCCGAACATATTAGGTCCAGGATAAATCAGGCTTGTAACACGAGAACCAACAATTAATGCGGCAGCCCAGGCATACATGGAAACCCCCTGTTGTTTTACTAATTCACCAAACATACTGTCCATAACTTTCAATTGAGCTACAGCCGCTCCTGAAATACCGAAAGCACCAATTAAACCCCCAGTAATAACTAAGCCTGCTTTACCACCCAAATCAACTATGGGCTGCATTAAAACGGCTAAAGTTTTAAACCCACCACCGGATTCAACAAAACCTAAAAATGGGTCCAATAAAACAAAGAGGAAAAATAAATTTACATTACCGGCCATGCCTTTAACAATCAAAGAGCAGATTTTTTTCATATTTAACCCGCCCGCAAAACCTGTAGCAAAGGCTAGAGTTAACATGATAATAACAATAAAAGATGTTCCTGCACTTTTAAAAAATCCGTAAACAATTGCCAATATGAATAAACTTATAAAAATAGTCGTTGCTCTTTTACTTTCCTTAGTTGGTGTAAATGCTTCAACTTTATCGTGATTATCATATGGAGTAGTAGTTGCCGTCTTTTTTTGTACCTTTTGAATATTAAACCAAGTAATAATAAAAGTTGCAACCACAAAGGGCAACGCAACCCCGAATACCACTGATACATAAGTAAGACCGGTCAAACTCATTAGTGTAACTACAGGAGGCGTAAAAGGCCCCACAATGAGTGCTTCTTCGCCCATAGCATCAAAAATAGTACCAACTGTACTACGGGAAAGACCTACCGAAGCTGCAATGGGGATAACGATTGGAGCTAATATTGCTGTGCCTCCGGCCATAGTTCCTAAAAGGGCAATTAATACAAAACAAGAAATACCTATACCAACCATAGCTTTCTTTTGTGAATTAATGCCTATACCATAAATTATTTTATACACTAAAGTATGGCTTACTTTAGTCTCTGTCATAACTTCGCCCAATCCACGTCCTAACATAATAATGAGACCAATAACCGCCAAAAAAGATCCCATGGCTTTGACAATAGCGTTACCAAGGCCAATAGGTCCAACACCCGTTACCAGCATGCCAACAACTAAACAAATAATAGTAACCGGAATAGGATCAGCATCTCTAAAAACCAAAACAATGTACACTACCAAAGGCAACAGAGCTAATAGGCCCATCCAAATATTAACATCGCCGGCAATCCCCATAGTATTAGTACCCCCCTTTTTTTTATAGAATAATTAGTATTGCTCATGTAATAGTACTCTGCCAAAATCTTCTCCTACTTGCTCCCCCTTTGCAAGAGCTATTTTGCCGTCGATAATAACATAATTAATACCCGCCGGTTTGCGCAAAGCATCCGTATAGCTTGATCTATCAGCTATCTGAGAGGCGTCGAAGATTGTCAAATCCGCTTTCTTACCTATAGCTATTGTTCCTCTGTCTTTAAGACCAAGAATTTCAGCCGGTAGTGCGGTTATTTTGGCAATTGCTGCTTCTAGACTCATCAGTTGTTGTTCTCTCGTTATCTGTAAAAATCGTGGAAAAGTACCAAAACTACGTGGGTGCGGATTTGTACTTATCAAACCCTTATCAAAAGGAAATGCATAGCCATCAGAACCTACGCAAATAAATTGTTCGCGCATAATGGTCAGCATATCTTCTTCCGCAAGGCAGAAATAGCAACAAGGAATTCCACCATTAGCAGCGCAAAGTAATACAGTCACAGCCATTTCCGGTTCTAGATTAAGGGCTTTAGCAGCTTTATCTAGAGTCACTCCATCAAATTCAGGATACTTATCATGGGTTGAAACTATCAAGACTTTGTCTGCACCGCCACGCCGTTCCATTTCGATTTTAATTTCTGTTAAAAGCTCCTTACTTGGCTTTGCTAGGCGTTGACACATAGCTTCCGGTCCGCCACTTTGAGCCCATCCGGGAACCATCGCCGCCATATTAGTAGAGGTAGCCGTATAAGGATATTGGTCACAAGTTACATCCAACCCTTTGCTGCGAGCTTCCTTAATCATTGCCAACAACTCATCTGCCTTGCCCCATTGTGGTTTGCCAATCAATTTCAGATGAGAAATTTGCAAATGAACATGGGAGCTTTCGACAACTTTCAACATTTCCCTAACCGCATCAAAAATATGAGTGCTTTCACTACGCATATGTACAGTAAGAATTGCTTCGTGTTTTTTCAATACCTTGGCTAAAACAATAAACTCCTCAAGATCACCATATGAACTAGGCGGATAAATAAGACCAAGAGACATACCAAAAGCTCCATGAGTTAATTCGTGATCCAGTAAATCTGCCATTGTTTGTAACTCTTCTTTTGTCGGGGGCCGCATATCAAACCCCATAACGCAACCACGCAAAGTCCCATGACCGACCAATAACCCCACATTAGTTGCTGCCGGGCAACGCTCAATATGTTCTGCATAATCTGTAATTGAATCGTCTTCGACTACCATACCATTCAAAGGCAATGCTAATGCCCCTTCTAATAATTCTGTAATAGTTTTACGTGACTTATCATTAGTCGGCAGACAAGAAATACCACAATTACCAACGATTTCCAAACTAATGCCTTGATAAAGTTTACTTTGCATTTTGTAATTGACAAAAAAAGGACTTAAATCAGAGTGGGAGTGAATATCAATAAACCCAGAAGAAACAATCTGATTTTCTGCATCGATTATGCTCTTAGCAGGAATATCTAAATCTTTTGCAATCTCAGTAATCACCCCATCGGTAATGCCAACATTAGCCTGATATCTGTTGCTGCCTGTTCCATCAACAATAGTACCGTTTTTTATTAAAATATCTAGCATGTCCATCCCTCCTAATCTTTATCAGACGCTTTTTCTTCAGTAACATAAACTCCTAGGCGTCTGGTAATTTCATTTTCTTCGTCAAACATATCTATATGCGCCTGAGGATTATACCTGCCAATTAAAATGATCAACGCATTAATAATAGTAAAAGTAGTAACAAAATAAATTTTCAACATATTTTTTACGATTAATAAATGATTGGCATATTGGGTTAGCGGCGAGGTATAACGATCAGTAATACCAACAATTTGGCAACCTTGATCTTTAAAGAATTTAACCACTTTCAAAGTAAATGCAGTGTATTTGGGATAGGTAATCGCTAGTAAAACATCGTCCTTTGTAACATATTGCAAAGAAATAGAAATGTCATCATTGCGATTTTCTATCAAACAGACATTTTCCATAATCCGATTCAAGGAAAAATAGCAATAATAGGCCACTGCAAATGTTGTCCGGGAACCCAAAATATAAATACGTTTAGCTTTGCTAAGAACTTTACTAGAAGCCTCCAAGGCTTCGTTCAATTCTTTACTATATAATTCGTCTAAATCACTTTTAGCATCTTGTATTTGATCAAAAAGTACACTATTACTAGATACATACCGCATATTGAACTTGAATTCCGTGGTAGGTTCCATTTCTCGTTTGACCATTTGATTCATATTTGCCTGGAATTCTATATAGTTTTTATACCCCAGTGCTCTAACGAATCTAGTAATAGTAGCAGGACTCACATTCGTTTTTTCACCGAACTCTGTAATAGACATAAAAGAAACGTCCACGAAGTTTTTTAGGACAAAGTCAGCCAATACTTTGTGCATCTTGGATAAAGACGGTTGCTTTTGTCTAATTGTGTCGAGAATATGCATAAAAATACCTCCCAGTAAATGTGCAGGCTAGTTATATATAAATGTATCATTGTATATTATATTTGCAGACTAACATCAAAAAATATTGACGTCAAATTTATTTTCATAAAAATTACAAATGAAAATAAATTTTACTTTCATGTCAAACTTATTACAATTTTTA
>JAAYAE010000105.1 GCA_012719555.1 Acholeplasmataceae bacterium
ATAGAACCGGAAAAAGAGCATATTAAGTAAAAACCCTGCGAATACATTTAACGTATTCGCAGGGTTTTTTAGTTAATTACTTATTCATTTAACAATTACAACAGGACATTTTGCAAAGCTAATAACTTTGTTACCGACACTGCCTAAGAGTATCTCAGCAAATTGTCCCATACCACGATTACCCATAACAATTATATCTGCCTTGATTGCTTCAGCTTGATCTACTATGGCTTTAGCAGGATCATCACCTATAATCTGGCGATACTCAACCACCAAGTCTTTATTCCTGGCCAACTTCTTCTTGGCAGTCATTAGAACTCTGTCTTTGCTAAAGTCAGTTATTAAATCTCCTGACTTGCTTTTGGTTTTAGGTGGAATTTGTGTGGTTACTAAATCTGAGATATTTGAAACATATTCTTTAGCCGCCTCAGAAAAAGCGTAGGGTAAAGAAACCGTCGAAACAACAATCTTACCTCCACAATCCTTACTTAAACCAACAGCATACTTTAAAGCATTAAACCCCTTTTCTGATCCATCCACCGGTACTAAAATTGTCTTCAACACAACTACATCCCCTTTCAAACATAGACCGTGTTACTTCACAATAATCACAGGGCACTCAACTGATTGAGAAACCTTTGCGCTTACGCTACCAATAAAGAATCCAGCGACGACACCAATACCTCTATTACCCATAACGACCATATCAATTTCACGCTGCACAACCACTTCGGAAATTCTTTCGGCCGGGTCAATACTAACAGTTTTTAAAAACATTACTTTGCCATAACCAGCTGCTTCAGTTATACTTTTAGCGTTATCTAATATGCTGGGCTCTTTGGGAGCCTTTGCCATTTCTTCAGCTTCTATCTCATTCTTAGGTTGGCGTGGAGGAAGTTTTGTGTAATCATAAGGCACTTCAACATTGACTACTATAATCTCACTATCAAACTTTTCACCAATAACCATAGCAAATTTTAAAGCATTAAGCGCCGTATCCGAACCATCAACAGGAACCAAAATCTTCTTTAACATAAAAACACCTCCTAATAATAACTATAAAGTGAGCTTACCACTTATTGGCCATTAGCGAGTTCTTATATGTCATTATAATGGCCTATATCAGACCCAGCAAAAAGGTCTAATTATTTAACAATTAGAACCGGAATTGTAGCATACTGAGAAACTTTGGAACTAACACTTCCCAAGAAGAATTCAGCAATGCCGCTTAAGCCACGACTACCAATAACAATGGAATCACTCCCATTTTTTTTAGCCAAAGCAATTATACGCTCAGAGGGATGCCCAACTTCTAGTGCAAAATCAACTTTGCCCTTAAAACCAACCATTTTCTCTTTTGCCATGGACAATACCTTGTCCCCAATTTTTTCTAGTTCTGTATTTCCCTGGGTAATAGTAGCTTGATCCAGTGGAACAGCCAAAAGGGCTGCATTATTGTATGGTTGTATAACGTTAACGATATTTAATTCACCATCAAATTTTTCTGCTAAATGTATAGCTTGGTCTAATGCTCTCCAAGAGGTTTCTGAGCCATCGATGGGTACCAAAATTTTCTTAAACATAAAACCACCTCCAAATTTTCTTTTATGGAATTAAGGCAATGCGGATTTTGCATATTACCTTCTATATTGTATATATTCTTTATAAACGCAAGTACTCCTGCTAAATTTTTCCTTTTTTCTTGTTTTTTCTTGCAGCATATTTCATAGCTTTAGCACTTGGTTTTTTAGCCTTGCCCGCTAACTCCATTGGTGTAGGATCATTTTTACTCCAATTACCACCTTTTACAAAGCGATAATACAAGAGCATTATGGCAATAACTGCCATGGGAACGCCGCCAACATAATATCTATATTCAATAGGTCGGGTAATTGTCAATAAATCCCAACCAATTATTGCAATAGGAATAAAGAAAATTTGCGCATAACGAGAAAGTTTTCCGTTCGCCCCAAATAACCATAATATAATCGCATAGGCTACAAAAGCCATGGCAAAAGAAACCACAGACATGTAAATCAAAAATATAAAAAATTCCATCTTCAACCTCACTCGTTAAATTTTTTGGTTTCGTCTCCTAAAGGTTCGTCCTTCCTAGGATTGTTTTTAAAAACATCAATATTTTTTTTGACTTCGCTAACTGCCTCATCATAAATCGTCTTAAAGGCACTTATGTCCTTAGGTTTTCCTGTTTTAAGCCACTGGTTAACAACTCTGCCTAACCCGTAAGTAGTACCCATAGCAATAGGTATTTGTAATGGTGCAAAGGGAATTAAAGTCGCAGCCGTTTGACCCACATATGTAGCACCCAATGAACTCAAAAGACTAACTGCCGCTGACTCACTAATTTTTTCTTCGTAGACTTTTCCTAATTTGCAAATAAGATAAATTTGATTGGCCATGAGCGCCATTGTCCCTAACAAGGGGGCGACGACGATGACACCTGCCCTTGCCGTTGCCCATTTGCAAAGGGAAGCAGCTTCTTCTTCTCTCATTTTGTCATCAATAACAGTTATCTTTACTTGCTCTTGCATTACAATCCTTCTCTTTCCACAATAGTATCCAAAATTTCCGCAGCTTTGAAAATAATTGGGTTGCATTTTACTTCATCATTTCTATAGGTTGCTTTTAAATTTTTACAATCAGAGAAACCCAGTTCTTTTTGAAAAGCATTTATAAATTCACTTTCCAGCTCTTTTATTCTTGTACTTTCGTGGGAATTTTGTTTTACATACAAATGACTAAGCACCATAATAGCACCTGTTAATGCTCCACAAACACTTTCTACTCCCATGCCTCCGCCAAAGCCGGCAGACAATTTCAAACTCTCCGGTGCCAGTTTTAAATCGTAAGCCCAATTAGCTCCATAAACCATTTTTTCTGCACAATTCAAATCCATCGTATTGCCATACCCTTTTGCCAATAATTCCTTTAATTTCATGAAAATCCCCTCCATATTAAAATATATTATTGCCTATTATACTACTAATTTTGTAACTCATTTTACTGTTGCTGCAAATAACTCTAACAATGTTTCTTCTAAACATGCCCATTGCCTGCCACCTTTGCGCATATCCATGTTAATCTGGGCCAATTGTACCAGACAATGCTTCAGGGCTTGCAAGGGGAAATGTTGACAGGTAGCTATCATAAGCTGTACTGCATATGGATGCATTTTTAGGATAGCGGCAATCATGTCTTTTCTTTCTCCTGCGTCAATGAGTTCACGTACTTTGCATAGCCTGCGTATTTCAAACCCAACTCTAAATAACACAGGGATAAAATTTCCACTGCCTTTTTTACGTTCTACTGCCAAAAGCTCTAAAACTTTGGAAATCTTGCGCTCACTAATAGCATTTCCTAAGGCAAAACCTGATACTTCCGGAAGCTGTGAAAAAATCTCTGCCACATCTTGTGCCGTCCAAATTTTCCTGTCTCCGGCGTAGAGAGCCAATTTTTCTATTTCGCCTTGCAAAAGCAACAATGGGACACTATCTGCAATTGACATATACTCCATTATAAGTGCTGCGGCTTGATATTCAAAACGACAGCCAAAACTAGCTGCCTGTTCATCTAACCACGGTTTTAATGAATAGGACTTAATTGAAGTACATTCAACTACTGCTGCAATTTTGCTAATGGTTTTATAAAAAACCAGCCTCTTATCTATTTTACCACAAAGACAGATAACATGGGTATATTCAGGAACATCGGATAATATTTCTGTGAATTCCTGCAATTCGTTTTTGCGTTTATCACTTATTCCCTCAGCGGTCTTTTTTTCTTTATCTAGCAATTCAGGTTCTTTGATAATTATGAGGTTTTTACCTGAGAAAAAAGGATAAGTGTTAATTCCCTCTCGCAAAGCGGAAAAATTAACCTCTTGCTCAAAAGTTACAATTGATCTATCTTGTTCCGGAACACCTGCAAAAACCTTGCCAGTCAAGGTACTCATTATAATGTCTTTATAATAAGACTCATCTCCCCAGGCTATGGTAAGATTAGGTATTTTTTCATTGCTATTCAACGCACTGATGAATTTGTCAGCATTTATTACCATAATACACACACCTTTAAAAATATTTCCTTTGATAACGATAACTATAACACTCATGTTGTGAGCCGTCAAAAACTACTTTTACCGCTCCTAACTTATCCGTTCTATATGTTGAAATATTAAGTCTAGATAATTTTCCTAAAACTTCCCCTGAAGGGTGGCCAAAAGTATTGTTACTACCCACAGATATAACTGCCGTACTGGGGCTAACTGCTTGCAAAAACTCTAGTTCTGAAGAACTGGGCGACCCATGATGGGAAATCTTTAGCACTTGTGCTTTAATGTTACTGTTGACAGCCCTTAACTCTGCCTCTCCTGTTGCATCTCCTGTAAACAATACACTGTTTTTACCACAGCTTATTTTTATTATTGCACTGTTTTCATTGCCATTACCTGTTTCTTCAATTTGTTGAGGAGCATCAACTACGTCTATTATACAATTTCCCAGAGAAATTTTCTCCCCCGGAAACATATTTTCTTTATTTGTTTTACTGCCAAGATTATGTAACAGAGCCTCTACCTCTTTGCAAGGTTTCTCTCTGGGTAGGAGTACATTATCTATAGGTACTAACTGAGCCAGTCTTGCTGCCCCTCCTGCATGATCCAAATGCCCATGACTAAGTATGAGTACATCTAGCTTTTTTATGCCTAAATAACGCATTACCGGTAAGATAATCCTTTCCCCGGTATCAAAGTTTCCCTTAAAGCCACCCGTATCTACAAGTATGCTTTTCCTTTCCGGCGTAATAACTAGGGCACTGTCCCCCTGCCCTACATCCAAAAAATACACAGTAAAAGGCTGTGGCATAAAAACATAAAAAGCCTGCTGACCTAACAAAACTAAAAGGCATAATATTCCGCAAAGCTTACGATTTTCAACAGATAAATCCTGCAGAGGATAAAATTTAAAAATGGTCCATACTGCTAAATAATATACTATTGCCATATACACAGGCGTTTTTGGTACAGCAATAGCAGCCCAGCCCCATCCGGCAATCCAGTCCGTAATAACTAGGCAGGGCCACAAAACAATACTTGCTGCTATAAGAAATATACTCCCTAAAGGTGGCACAATAAAGCTTAAAACCAAACCTCCTAGAGTAATAATTAAGACTATCTCGATAATAGGAACAACTACCAGGTTAGCTAGTAAAGAACATAGAGATAACTGGTGAAAGTAATACACTAAAAACGGGATAACCGCAATTTGTGCTGCAAGACAAACTGCCAAGGAATCTGCCACAAACACTGGTAATTTTTCCACCAATAGTGGTCGTATTTTGGGTGTTACATAAATTAACCCAGCCGTAGACAAAAAGGAAAGCTGAAATCCTATATCCAAAAGCCACAATGGTCTATAGCAAAGCATCAGTATAACTACCCCTGCAAGAATTGCACCTCGATCTGCATCTTTACCTAAACTTAATCCTAATAACATCGCCAGTCCCATAAGCACCGAACGCAGCACCGGCGGAGAAAAACCACATAAAAAAGCATAGCCGATAATAACCAGTGCCGCCACCGGGATTGCTATTTTATGGCGTATTTTGCAATAGTTCATTATGGCCAAAACAGCTCCTATTAAAAGAGCAATATGGCTTCCGGAAACTGATAAGATGTGTACAATACCAGTTGTAGAAAAACTGCGTACTATATCCGCATCAATACCATCGTATCCTCCTAAAACCATGCCAGCTAGCACAGCACTGTCTCTTCTATCCATGGTTTTAGCCAATGACCTTTTCATAGCAGCACTAACTTCTGCCACATAGGCTAACCAAGGTTTAGCTGTTAGTTTATACTGCAGCTCTGAGGCTTTAACAGACATCCGTCCCCCAATATTTTGGATTTTTGCCATTCTCTCACTATTAAACATCCCAGGGTTAGCAAATCCCGTTATTGGCAAAAGCTTCCCCTTCACTATAAGTATTCCATACTGAGGAAATGGTTTGTTTTTTGGGTACTTACTCACAGATACTCTTATAATGCCTTGTACTTTCTTTTTATCTTTTTTACCTACGCTCTTAGCTTCTAATTGCAGGCTTATTTTCCCATCTTCAAGTTCTTTGCTTGTTCCGGGGACTATTTCGCCTTGCAAATAGACGTCAGTGTTTGCTAAAAAACTAACGTGATTAGCCGGAGTTTTATTGGCAACCGTTCCCACGAGACCGCCGGCAGCAAATAAAAATAGAGCAGCAGCGCCCAAATAAACCTTTTTACTTAATTGCAAGAAAAAAGCAGCAATACTGCTCACTAAGGCAACGCCAAAAAGAATCTGCCAAAATAATAATGACAGATTTATAGTAAGGGCCAAATAATCTCCTAGAGAAAAAACAATTGCTCCCCCAAAGATAAAACTCATACTACACCTCTAAAAGTTCTTTTATAGCATTGAACTTCTTGGTGTTAATACCAGGTATTTGCATAATGTCTTCAATAGTAGTAAATTTTCCTTTTGCCCGGTAGTTTATGATTTTTTTTGCCATGGCCGGCCCTATTCCCGGTAGAGATTCCAATCTTTTTTGATCTGCGGTATTCAAATTAACTTTGTCTGTTATAGCATTACCTTCATTAACCTGCAAACTACCTTCAGATAATGCTTTATACCTGGATGCTGCCACTACGTAAGCCACATCCTGCTCCTTTTCTTTTTTCTGTTTAGCAGATAAAAAAGGAACGTTAACTTGTGCACCATCTTTGCATTTTTTTGCTAAATTAACCTTGTCTTTATTAGCATCGTTTAACATTCCTCCTGCCATGCCAATAGCTTCCACAGCTCTTGAGCCTGCAGGTATTTTGTACATACCGGGACTAACAACAGCCCCACTTACATACACCGTTATGCCTGTTGGTTTTTCTTGCTCTGCCAACTGTTGTTCAGCGCTAACCGAACTTTGTTCCAATTTTGTCGGTTTGCTTTCCCACATGCTAAACCCTAAACATACTAAAACGATTACACATATTGCTGCGATTTTTTGCTTCTCCCATTGCTCCATTTTCGTCTCCTTTCGAAAATAAAAACAGACCTCCGACAATAACACTTATAGCATTATAGAAGGAGGTCTGCATTAGCGTCGTTGTGTAGTGTGTGTGTGTGCAACCTTATTTAATTATGAAATTATATTATCATTTTATTACGATATTAACCAAACGGCCCGGTACCGCAATAATTTTAACAATTTGTTTGTCACCAATAATATCTTTAATATTATTATCAGCCAAAGCGAATTTTTCCAAATCCTCTTTAGTCGCTTCTGATGGAACTATAATGCGGCCTTTCCCTTTGCCGTTAATTTGCAAAAGTACCTCTACTGTTGCTACCTTCATCGCTTCTTCATCATAGGTCGGCCAAGAAGCTTTATGAATAGGCATATTTGCATCTATGGTTTTATTCCATAATTCCTCAGTAATATGAGGAACAAAGGGTGCCAGCAAACGTAACAGGGCAGAAATTGTCTCAAAAATAAGACCGGAATTAACCACTGCAGCTTTATCTTTGTAAGCGTACAAAGCATTGACTAATTCCATCATAGAACTTATTGCCGTATTAAAATTGAAACGTTGTTCAATATCATCTGTAACTTTTTTAATGCTGGTATGTAAAACTCTGCGCAATTCTTTATCTTCTTCATTAAGATTAGAGGTATCATACTCAGTTACGTGTTCCACCAATTGACTTTCGAAGTGAGCTACTATACGCCAAACCCTGTTTAAGAAGCGGAAGGAACCTTCTACTCCCTGATCACTCCATTCCAATTCTCTTTCCGGAGGAGCAGCAAACATAATAAATAAGCGAGCAGTATCTGCACCAAATTGCGAAATTATTTCTTCAGGCGAAACCACATTGCCTAAGGATTTACTCATTTTGGCACCATCTTTAATTACCATACCTTGAGTCAGCAAATTAGTAAAAGGTTCTCCTGCTTCTACTAGTCCTGCATCACGCAAAACCTTCATGAAGAAACGAGAATACAGTAAATGTAGAATTGCATGTTCAATACCACCAATATACTGGTCCACAGGTGCCCAGTGATTAACCGCTTCTTTACTAAAAGGTGCTTTGTCATTTTTGGGATCGGTATATCTTAAATAATACCAAGAAGAACACAAGAACGTATCCATGGTATCCGTTTCTCTTCTAGCAGGTCCACCACATTTAGGACAAGTGCAATTCATAAAACTTTCAGCAGTAGCAAGAGGTGAAACGTTGCCACTTTCAAATTTGACATCTTCAGGCAAACGCACCGGCAAATCTTCTTCCGGTACCAAAACTTCACCACACTTAGGGCAATACATAACAGGAATAGGTGCACCCCAATAACGTTGACGGCTAATTAACCAATCACGCAATCTAAAGTTTACCCGGCGATTACCAATACCCAAGCTTTCTATTTCGTCACTTATTGCAGCCATAGCTTCCGTGTTAGTTAAGCCATCGAATTTGCCGGAATTAACCATAACGCCATCTTCTTCGTAAGCGCCGGTCATTTCTTCCAACTTCAAAACTTTGTCTTTAGGTTGAATAACAATAATCTTCTCAATGCCATATTTATCGGCAAACATCCAGTCACGAGAATCATGAGTAGGAACGCCCATTACGGCACCGGTACCATAATCATATAATACATAATTAGTATTCCAAATCTGAACTTTTTTACCTGTTAGTGGATGTACGCAGTTAAAGCCTGTATACATACCAACTTTTTCTGACTCGCTGGAGGTACGCTCTATATCAGAAGTATTGCGGACCTTGGTACAGAAAGCTTCTAATTCTTCTTTATTGGGATTGTCCTTAAGAATTTTCTCTACCAAAGGATGTTCCGGTGGCAAAACTACAAAAGTTACACCCTGGATAGTGTCCGGACGTGTCGTATATACAGGAATCTTAGACTCTAGCTCCGGACAATCAAAACTAAATTCTAAGCCCTCGCTGCGGCCAATCCAATTTTTCTGCATAGTTTTTACACGCTCAGGCCAGCCTGGAAGGTCTTTTAAATCTGCTAACAATTCATCGGCATAATCTGTGATTTTAAAGAACCATTGCTCCAAATCTTTTTTAACTACTTCATGGTCACAGCGCCAACATTTACCATCAATAACCTGTTCATTAGCAAGAACTGTATTACAAGTATCACACCAATTGACAGCAGATTTTTTCTTTACAGCCAAGCCTCTTTTATAAAATAGTTCAAAGAACCATTGAGTCCATCTATAATAGTCTTCCTTGCAGGTGGTAACTTCTCTATCCCAATCATAGGACAAACCCAACTCTTTTTGTTGACGCGTCATATTTGCTATATTTTCCATGGTCCATTTGGCAGGAGGAATATTGTGTTTAATAGCAGCGTTTTCAGCCGGCATACCAAAAGAATCCCATCCCATAGGATGCAATACATTAAATCCATTCATAGTACGAAAACGGGCAACCACATCACCAATAGAATAATTACGAACATGTCCCATATGTAAATTACCGGAAGGATAAGGAAACATTTCCAGCACGTATGACTTAGGACGAGGATCATCAGTATTTGTTTTAAATGCCTGAGTCTCCGCCCATATTTTTTGCCACTTTGCCTCTATCTCATGAGGGGCATATTTTTCGTTTAACATGTCAAAAACCTCCTAAAAATAAAAAATCCCTTTCCTCCATGGAAAGGGACGAGTAAACCCGCGGTACCACCCTGTTTGCCAGATTACACGGCCACTTTATATCTTTAACGCCGATTTGCGTCTTGATATTTACATCAAGCTCCTCAACGGTGAGTTCATCCTTTTTATGTATTGACTTGCATCTTCCGTCAACTTTCTGTAACATAAGTGTAGGAATACTATTCCGTATCTTAGGATTTAACGTTTTAATTATATTATAGTAGTATATAAATGTCAACGGAATTGACTGTTTTAAAGGCTACTGTCTGACCGGAACATCTTCGTACTAAAAATACCTTCATTAATTAAATCTATTATTTAGTATTAACGAAAGGAAACAACAAAATATGTCTATTTACGCAATTGGTGATTTGCATTTTTCGGGTACTCCACCCCAAAAACCTATGAATATTTTTGGCGATAACTGGGAAGGCCATAGAGAAAAAATTCTAGCTTCATGGACTTCTACAATCTGTCCCAAAGATACTGTACTTTTGTGCGGAGATACCTCATGGGCTATGGA
>JAAYAE010000106.1 GCA_012719555.1 Acholeplasmataceae bacterium
ATGACCCTACGGCAATACACTGTTTCTTTAAGTATTTATTTATGCTTTAACGCGAACAAATAACTTATACACGCTCCTGTTGCTGCACCTGCTGTATCTAAAATTACATCTGATATTTGACTAGATCTTCCAGGAACAGATAGTTGTATGGTCTCATCAATAATTGCAGTTAATATACCAATTATGATAGCAATTTTTACTCCATTCCGTACTCTAAACATTGATAAAGACTTATAAATTAAAAAACCTTGCAGGGCAAACTCAGTAAAATGTGCCGATTTGCGCACTACATGATCAAGGACTCCGATACTCACATGAAAATGACAAAATTCAAAAATGGGTTTTACTAGATTAGCACAAAAAATACTTAAAGACTCAGACTCTACAGCCGGTTGTAATGAATTTCCCCATATAAAGGCAATTATCAATCCTGCTAACATTAGCCATAGATATTTTTTCATTTATTACTCCCTATAACTTCAATTTTTTTCTCTCAAGGCTCTGTCTTAATTTCAATTTCCAAAAAGCCCACAAGGGTTGGCGACGTATTGTAATTTGGTCAAAAACATTATTAGCCGCTTCTGCTTTTACTATCACATAGTTACTATCTAAAAACAAGGTATTACCACTTAAATGCCCTTTCCCTTTAATTATCTTTAGCTCGCAATTACCCACATTACCAAATTTGTAAATTCCCAAAGCAACTTGTTTTACGTCATCTTTTACCCAATAATCATAAGCAAAGTCGTCATTAATAGTTATTTTTACCAAATTAAATAATTCCGGTTCTGACTCTCCACCATATATTTCCAGTTCTGCTAATCCCGGTCTTTCTCCACGCCATTTTTTTATTGTAAATTTAAGCCAATCAATATTTTTCTGTGGAGGAATATTTAGCACAGTTGCTCTCCCTGCTGAATTAAGCTCAGGCACTTGTACTTGAAACCCATTGCTTAGTTCTACTACGCCACCTTCAATTCTGCTGTCCTCTTCAATATTACCATAGAAAACAACTTTATCTATAGTCTGTTGTTTTTGCCAAATTACCTTTACCATCTTTTGCTTATCAGCTAAACTAGGAACCCATAAATAATTTGCAAACCCTACATTTCTAGGATGTAAATCCATAACATCAACTAGCTTAAAATCATTTAATTTATTGCCATTGCCTGATGACACCACAATAGTTCCTTGATAAGTTAAACTATTAGTGTCCCTCTGCCAAAACACTTCATCTCCGTTTATAATTCGTGGTGAGCGTTTTAATGTATCTTGTGACCGGTGAACTTTTAGTGCGGCAAACAGCGTATTTCCCTCTAGCAGCCTAGTCAAGCACGTTTTATTTGATGGCAGCCGTACACGCTTATCCCATTCGTATTGAGGTATATCCGTATCATAGATAGGATTGTTTAATTCAGTTTTATCAGGTTTTTGCGTACTTAGTATATTGGGAGCATAAAAATCAGCAACTGCTGTATAAGCCGTACTGTAGGCAAATCCTTTAAAAACTTCAGGATGATAATTATTTCCCGGTATCCGCAAAATATCTCCCATTACTTCTTCAAAAAGCAGAGTATTTTCTCTATGATTTAAATGTTTATCAAAATCATTAGCAAAAATTATATCCGGTTTAAATCTTAAAATTATATCCTGCACATCACGCTTAAAACAATTTCTACTATACGTGCTAGGAGCTGCTCTAAACTGAGTGCTAAAATCCCGTTTACCCAAAACACAATACGTTGCATTCTTCCCCGTCTTAGGCGAAATTAGAATTTCATCATTAGGTGCCGTATATTTATCATAGTATTTTTGTGACGCCGGACCATCGGCGTAACCCAAAAAATAAATATCATCATCAGGAACACCTAAAATATGTAAAGATTCCCTTGCTTCTGAAATACGTGCTTCAGCAGGATAGCAGTCACCATTTGTTGAAAATACGCAAATAGTTCGTATATTATTATCCCTCAAGTTTTTTATAGTTACCCCAGCAACATTAAGCTCATCATCCTCATGTGGTACAAATACCATGACAGTTTTATTCTGCAAAGCAGCCGAGCTAAAAACGCTGTTAGCAAATTCCCCCGTGTAACTTGCCTCTATAGTCCACATCCCTATAAAAGCACAAAGAAAGACCATAGAC
>JAAYAE010000107.1 GCA_012719555.1 Acholeplasmataceae bacterium
ATACTATCCTTACAATATGCTAATTTCCACAATCTCTAATGCCAAGAATGCTATGCTTGATGCCCAACAATTTGCAGCTCAGGCAGCAGACTTCCATGGTAAGAAAGTTGCGGAAATTTATACTGAATATGAAAAGAAGCTACGGGCTAATAATGCTTTGGATTTTGACGATCTATTATTGCTTACTATTCGGCTCTTTATTGAGAACAAGGAAGTGTTAGCTAAATACCAGCAAAAATTTGCCTATGTACTTATTGATGAATACCAAGATACTAATCATGTACAGTATTTGTTGGCAAAGCTTTTGTGTGAAAAACATCACAATTTGTGCGTAGTAGGTGATATTGACCAGAGTATTTATGGTTGGCGTGGTGCCGATATTACCAATATTTTAGATTTTGAAAAGGATTACCCTGAGGCAAAAGTTGTTAAGTTGGAGCAAAACTATAGATCTACGCAGGTGATATTGGATGCAGCTAATGCCGTTATTAATAATAATACAGCACGCAAACCAAAGAATTTGTGGACTGATAATAAAAATGGTGTACCAATTATGTATTATCGGGCCCGCGATGACAGAGATGAAGCCGATTTTGCTATTCAGGAAATCAGAAGTATGCAGGATGAGGGTAAAAAATTGGGCGATATGGCAGTGCTTTATCGAACCAATGCCCAATCTCGCATATTTGAGGAATTATTAGTAAAAAGCGGATTACCTTATATTATGGTTGGAGGACTTAAGTTCTATGATCGTAAAGAAATTAAGGATATTTTAGCCTATTTAAGAGTACTATTTAATTCTCAAGATAATCAAGGGCTGTTACGAGTTATTAATGTGCCACGCCGTGGTATAGGCACTGCTACTATTGAAAAGTTGCAAGGGTTGTCTGATAGTTATAACTGTTCCCTTCTAGAAGTGGTTACAGATACCTTTAAACTGGCACCACTTGGCCGTGTTGCTGTCAAACTGGAAAGCTTTGGAAAAACCATGACAGAATTGAAAAATATGGTTGATAAGGTGACAGTGAAAGAGCTTATCGAGGCAGTGGTACATAAAACCGGTTATTTAGAGGAATTGGAAGTAGATACATCCATCCAATCGGAAGGACGTAAAGATAATATTTATGAATTAATGCGTATTGCACAAGAATTTGCCGGAGAAGATGAAGAAAATACTTTAGAGGCATTTTTAAATCATGTGTCTTTAGTGGCAGATATTGATGATGCTAAATTCACCTCTGATGCCGTAACCTTAATGACACTGCATTCTTCTAAAGGCTTGGAATTTCCTATGGTATTCCTAGCAGGCATGGAAGAAGGAATGTTCCCTAGCCAGCGCAGCCTAGCCGATGAAGAGGCTATTGAGGAAGAAAGACGTTTGTGTTATGTAGGCATTACCAGAGCAAAAAGCAAGTTGTACTTGACAGCGGCTACGCAAAGGATGCTTTATGGACATATTGTTATGTATCCACCATCTCGTTTTTTACAAGAAATACCGCGAGCTCTTATAGAAGTACACAAGCCTAAACTAGTAGGGTTTGGCAGTGAAATAATTAGGCGGAAAAGTATCTTGCACGAATTGCCAAAAACAAAAGCAGCATCAGTATTACCCGAACCTTTGCAAAAACCAAAATCAACTATGTTGGGGAAAAGGGAAAAAAGAGGAACGTTTACTCCTGAAAGCGCGTGCAATATAGAAATTTTGGCACCGGGAGATAAAGTTAGCCATAAAAAATGGGGTATAGGAACGGTAGTAACGGCTAAAAAAGTAGAAGAAGGACAAGAAGTAAAAGTAGCTTTCCCACAAGAGGGCGTACGTTTGATTTTGACTAAATTTGCAGTACTAGAGAAAATATAAGTCAGTAGCTGGAGGGATACCTATAATGGAGGGTAAGTCTTTTATTGATGCAGAAAAAAGAATAGAGCAGCTAAGGACGGAAATAAGGCATCACGAGTATTTGTATTATGTACAAGATATGCCTTCAGTAACAGATGCAGACTATGACATTCTTGTAAAAGAATTGCGAGAATTAGAAGCAGTTTATCCTGAACTCATAGTTGCGGATTCTCCTACTCAGCGAGTCGCCGGACAGATTAAAGGCGACCTTACAGCAGTAAAACATATTACACCTTTGCTTAGTCTGGGGAATGCTTTTTCCCAAACAGAAATGGAAGAATTTGACAGCCGTGTTCATGAAGGGCTGCCGGAAGGCGCTGAGATAGAATATGTGGTAGAACCAAAGATAGATGGTTTAGCTTGCAGTCTTATTTACGAGGATGGCAGATTAGTACGAGCTGCTACCCGCGGTGATGGGAGTGTAGGCGAAAATGTTACGCAAAATGTTCGTACTATAAAAACGGTGCCTTTAGTTTTACGCAAGCTAGAGGGAGAAGAATACCCGTCAATTTTAGATGTACGAGGCGAGGTATATATGTCCCGTCATTCTTTTATGCGGCTTAATGAAGAACGTCAGCAAAAGGGAGAACAGGAATTTGCTAACCCACGTAATGCGGCAGCGGGGTCTTTGCGTCAGCTAAACCCAGAAATTACGGCAGAGCGCGCATTAGGATTTTTTGCTTATGGTATAGGCACAGGGGCTCTGGCTTCTCATAATGAATCTATGGATTTATTGCAGAAATATGGTTTTCATACCACAGAGGGACGAACTAAAGTAAAAACTATTGCTGAGGTCAATGAATTAATAGTAGCTCATGACAAACGTAGAAAAACTTTAGCTTATGATACTGATGGAGTTGTAGTAAAAGTTAATGCTGTGTGGCAGCAAAATATATTAGGGGCTACAGGAAAAGATCCGCGTTGGGCAATTGCTTTTAAATTCCCTCCTGAGCAGGCAGAGACTAAATTGGAAGATATAGTCCTGCAAGTAGGAAGAACGGGAGTTCTTACACCAACGGCTATATTAACACCGGTGAAATTGTCAGGAAGTACCATTAGTCGTGCAACATTGCACAACGAAGATTTTATTGCAGAGAAAGATATTCGCATAGGTGATACGGTAGTTATTAATAAAGCAGGAGAAATTATTCCTGAAGTTTTAAAAGTTGTTCCGGAAAAACGTACAGGCGAAGAGAAACCTTTTTTTATGCCCACTACTTGCCCGGAATGCGATTGGCCGGTAATTCGTAAAGAGGGTGAGTCGGCAGTTCGTTGCACAAATCCTCATTGTCCTGCACTAGGCAGAGAGGGACTGATACATTTCACCTCTCGGTCTGCCATGGACATAGATGGCTGTGGACCCGCAGTTATTAACCAGCTTATTGATGCTGATTTAATTAAAGATCCCGGTGATTTATATTTATTAACCAAAGAACAATTATTAAAACTAGAGCGCAAGGGTGATAAATCCGTAGATAATTTGCTTGCTGCCATTTCAGCCAGTAAAACCAAGGGTTTGGATAAATTGCTTTTTGCTTTAGGTATACGTCATGTAGGAGCTAAAGTGGCTAGAACTTTAGCTATGAAATATAGAAGTATGGATGGCCTTATGATAGCAGGTGAAGAAGAACTTAGCACAATTCCTGATTTAGGAAAGGTTATTGCGGAAAGTGTCGTAACATATTTTGCAGATCCAGCAAACCAAGATTTAATAGAACGGCTAAAAGAGCTGGGCATAAATATGACTATGTCTGTAGAAGGCGAATTGGATGAAAATCATCCTTTCTACGGCAAGACAATGGTTTTCACAGGCACTATGCCAGCGTTGGATAGAGTATCAGCACAGGCTATGGCACAAGATGTAGGAGCTAAAGTTACTAATTCAGTAAGCAAAAAGACTGACTATGTGGTTGCAGGTATTGAAGCTGGCAGCAAGCTTACTAAAGCAGAACAATTGGGTGTTACTGTTATAGACCAGGAAAAATTTTTGCAATTATTAAATAAACAATAAAATTATTTGCAGAATATGGAGAGGGTTTGAATATGGATAAAATGCCGGTATTATTTATTGGACATGGTTCGCCCATGAACGCTATCGAAGATAATGCAATAACTCAGCAATGGAAGATGCTGGGTAAAGCAATACCGAGACCAAAGGCTATTTTATCTATTTCAGCCCATTGGTATACAGGTGGCAGCTTTGTGCAAGACCTCGAACAACCAGAGCAAATTTATGATATGTATGGGTTTCCGGCACAGCTATATGAAGTTAAATATCCTGTTTCTGGCAGTCCGGTACTATCAAGGCGTGTAAAAGAGTTATTAGGCCTAGCGGTCAGCGTAGATAATTCTTGGGGTATAGATCATGGAACTTGGTCTGTATTGGTACATTTGTATCCTGCTTGCGATATTCCTGTTGTTCAGTTAAGTATAAACGATAATTTAACACCACAGGAATACTTTGCTATGGGGCAGGCGCTGCAGCCTCTTCGCAATGAAGGCATTCTAATATTGGGGAGCGGAAATATAGTACACAATCTAAGCATGATAGATTGGAATAACGCCGGAGGTTTTTCTTGGGCGGATGATTTTGACAAATGGGTACAGAAGTGTATTGTGGAAAAAGACCTAGACCGGTTTTTTCAATATACAAAACAACCCCATGCATGGCAGGCGGTACCAACATCTGAGCACCTTGCCCCATTGTTTTACTGCCTAGGGGCAGTGCAAGATAGCAAATATAACTTGCGGATTATTAATGACGTCCGTGTATTGGGTAGTATGTCAATGACTAGTTATATGTTTGAAAATTAAGCATGAATAATTGCATAGCAAAAGCAGGCATTATGTTTTTTCTACAATAATGCCTGCTTTTTTTGTTAAAAGAATATAGCTTTTTGAAATATTACAATCTTAGGAAATAGTTATGAACACTTAAGTCTGCGGTTAATTCCGGATGAAACGCAGTAGCTAGCATGCGGTTTTGTTGTGCAGCTATGATTTTCCCCTCGTATTCAGCTAATATTTTTGTAGTACCACTTACAGATATAATTTGTGGAGCTCTAATAAAAACCATGTTGATGGGTGTGTTACTGATTTCAGGTATTAGTTTCTGACATTCAAAACTAGCTAATTGGCTGCCATAAGCATTGCGCTTAACGCATATATCCATAACGGCTAAATGGGGTTGTTCGTCATCTATTTTTTTTGCCAGTAATATTAACCCGGCACAAGTTCCCCATACCGGCATGCCTGATAGTATACGCTTACATAAGTTTATACTTAATCCTGTAGTATTTAGTAGTTTACCAATAGTAGTGCTTTCACCACCAGGAATAATTAATCGATCAACCCTTGCTAATTCATCGGCAGTTTTTACAAGTATTGGGTTTATTCCGGCAATTTTTCTCAATGCTTGCATATGTTCTGCAAAAGAACCTTGCAAAGCTAGTACGCCTATTGTTTCCATAGTTTACCAACCTCGTTTAGCAAAGGTTTGCCCTTCGGGAATCTCAGCAATTTCAATTCCTTTCATGGCGTCTCCTAAATCAGAGGATACTTCCGCTAATACTTTTGGATCTTGATAATAACTAACTGCCATAACAATTGCTTTAGCTCGTTTTGCAGGATTGTCACTGCGGAAGATACCGGAACCTACAAAAACACCATCGCTGCCAAGTTGCATCATAAGTGCGGCATCAGCAGGCGTTGCTATGCCGCCTGCGGCAAAATTCACAACGGGAAGCTTACCGGTTTTGGCTATTTGAGCAACTAATTCATAAGGTGCACCGTGCTCTTTGGCAAAGGTCATCCATTCTGCGGTTGGTTGATTGGTTAATTGATGTATTTCGTTAGTTATGGCACGCATATGACGAACGGCTTCTACAACATTTCCTGTGCCGGCCTCTCCCTTAGTACGAATCATGGAGGCTCCTTCACAAATGCGTCGTAATGCTTCTCCTAAATTTCTAGCACCACAGACAAAGGGAATTTTAAAAGCATGTTTGTCAATATGATACAAATTATCGGCAGGGGTTAAAACTTCGCTTTCATCAATATAGTCTATTTGTAAGGCTTCCAATATCTGTGCTTCCACGAAATGGCCAATTCTAACCTTAGCCATTACCGGAATACTAACAGCCATCTTTATTTCATTGATCATCTTGGGATCACTCATGCGAGCTACGCCGCCTTCTTTTCTAATATCAGATGGTACTCTTTCCAAGGCCATAACCGCAACGGCTCCCGCTTCTTCTGCAATTTTGGCTTCTGTGACATTAGTTACGTCCATAATGACGCCACCCTTTAGCATTTTTGCCAGGTCTCTGTTTAATTTTGCTATATCTGTCATATTAATTCCTCCTAGTTTTTTAGACGTTTGCATCTTGGGTGTAATTATATAAATAAGACTGACCATTTAAAAGATACAGTTTGCTGTTTTTTTATAAGGACAGTTACCTGTTTTAAATACATACCTTAGAGTGCTTATAGGTTTGAATATTTGACCTTAGTAAAAGGTAGCTAAGATTTGTCCAGCAAGCATTATTTGTGGTATAATTTATAAGTTATTAAGCAACTATATTATGCTTTTCAACAAATGAGTAAATAGGATGGTGAGATTATGAAAGTTACAGCTAAGGAAGTTAGGCATATTGCTAATTTATCACGCTTAACTGTTCCAGACAGTGAAATGGAAAAATTTACAGAACAATTTAATCAAATTCTCAATTACGCGGATATTTTGCAAGAATTAGATACTAATGGCATTGTACCGACTCCTTATGTATTGCCGATTAGTAATGTATTGCGTGAGGATATAGCAGTTGAAGGTGTCAGCCACGAAGACGCATTGCTTAATGCGCCAGAGGTGCATAATGGCGGCTTTAAGGTGCCTAGAGTAATCGAATAAGAGGGGGATTAAAGTGGATTTATATAAAAATGCAGCGCATGAACTTCATGAGAAACTTGTGAAAAAAGAAATTAGTTCCGTAGAATTAACTATTAGCATATATAATCGTATTGACCAAGTAGAAGATAGCGTTAAGGCTTATTTAACCTTGGACAAAGAAAATGCTTTGGAGCAAGCAGCCAAAGTAGACAAAATTATTGCCAGTGGTGAAAAAATAGCTCCTTTAGCCGGAATCCCCGGCGCTATTAAGGATAATATTTCAACAAAAGGATTAAGAACCACTTGTTCTTCAAAAATGTTGGAGAATTTTACGCCAATTTATGATGCGCACGTTATTCAAAAATTACGTGCCGATGAAACTATTTTCATAGGAAAGACTAATATGGATGAGTTTGCTATGGGTTCTACCACTGAGACTTCATATTTTCAGACCACCCATAATCCTTGGAATTTAGAGAGAGTGCCTGGCGGATCTTCAGGCGGAAGCGCAGCCGCAGTAGTAGCAGGAGAGGCCATTTGGTCTTTAGGTTCTGATACCGGCGGCTCTATTCGTCAGCCGGCGTCATTTACAGGATGCGTAGGTATTAAACCAACTTATGGTCGTGTTTCTCGATATGGTTGTGTAGCCTTTGCTTCTTCCCTTGACCAAATTGGGCCTATTACCCGTGACGTTACTGATGCTGCTACAGTTTTAAATACTATTTGCGGTGTGTGTACGATGGATTCCACATCTCTTCATGAAGAGGTGCCTGATTTTACTAAGGCATTGACTAATGATGTTAAAGGCTTGCGGATTGGCGTGCCTAAAGAATATTATGCTGCAGGATTAGATCCTAAGGTTGATGGCGTACTGAAAAAAGCATTAGCTGACTATGAAGCTATGGGTGCAAAAATTGTGGATGTTTCTTTACCACATACCGAATATGCTGTAATAACTTATTACATTATTGCTCCTGCTGAGGCTTCGGCTAATTTAGCACGTTTTGATGGCGTTCGTTATGGCTATCGCGACATGAAAGCGACTTCTGCTCCGGAAATGACCACTGCTAGCAGAACTGAAGGGTTTGGAGCTGAAGTTAAACGTCGTATAATGCTAGGGACTTATGTATTGAGCTCGGGATATTATGATGCCTACTATTTGAAAGCTATGCAAGTTAGAACATTGATTCGTCAAGATTTTGCGAAAGCTTTTGAACAATGTGATGTTTTATTGACACCAACATCTCCTGTGGTTGCTTATCCTATTGATGGTAAAATGGATCCTTTGGCTATTTATTTGCTGGATGTATGTACTATCCCTGTTAATTTGGCAGGGTTACCAGGTATTTCCATTCCTGCAGGTTTTGTAGATGGTATGCCCGTTGGTATGCAATTAATTGGTAAAGTTTTGGATGAGGAAACCATATTGCGTGCTGCTTATGCTTTTGAACAGTCTCATGACTATCATAAAGTTATGGCACCATTGGGAGGGAAATAATCATGAAAAACTATATTACTGTTGTAGGACTGGAAGTTCATGCAGAACTCAAAACCAAATCTAAAGCTTTTTGTTCTTGTTCCACGTCTTTTGGTAGTGAGCCTAATACCCACGTCTGCCCCGTATGCCTTGGTATGCCGGGAGCCTTACCTGTGCTAAACAAACAGGTTGTAGAGTTTGCTATTAGAACAGGTTTAGCTGTTAATTGTGAAATTCAAAGATTCAATAAATTTGACCGTAAAAATTATTTTTATCCTGACTTATCTAAAAATTATCAAATATCCCAATTTGATAAACCTATTTGTTTGGGCGGACATATTGATATTCATGTTGGTAAAGAGCCAAAGCGTATAGGTATTACCCGTATTCATATGGAAGAAGATGCAGGTAAATTGGTTCATTCCGGCTCAACTATTAAGACCTCAGATTCTTCTGCTGTGGACTATAATAGGGCAGGTGTTCCTCTTATTGAAATTGTTTCTGAACCTGATATGCGTAGTGCCGCAGAAGCAAGAGCTTATTTAGAAAAATTAAAGGCGATTTTAGAATATATTGATGTTTGTGACTGCAAAATGCAAGAAGGTAGTATTCGTTGTGATGCTAATATCTCTGTAATGTCAGAGGATGCTACTGAATTTGGTACTCGCGCTGAGATTAAAAACTTGAATTCTTTCCGGGCTTTAGAACGTGCAATTGATTATGAAGTAGAAAGACAGATTGAACTTATTGAAGATGGTGGACATGTAGTACAAGAAACTCGTACTTGGGATGATGCTCAAGGAATGACCTTTTCCATGCGCTCCAAAGAAGAAGCTCATGATTATCGTTATTTTCCGGAACCGGATTTGGTACCGGTAGAAATTGATGATACTTGGATAGAACGTGTCAAAAGCGAATTGCCGGAATTGCCCGCCGCCAGACAAGTACGTCTCATGAGCGAAAAAGGTTTGCAGGCATACGATGCAGAAAATATTGTTGCCACTAAAGCTATGGCTCAATACTTTGATGATGCAGCCAAACATACTGATGATGCTAAAGGACTGGCTAACTGGTTATTAGGGGATGTTTCAGCATATTTAAATAATGAAAATATTGAAATTGATAAGTTTCCCGTAACCCCTGCGCATTTAGGAGAATTAGTGACCTTGATTAAAAAAGGTGTTCTTTCCAGTAAACTTGCCAAAAAAGTCTTTGTGGAAATGGTGAAGGATGATAAGGCCCCCAAAGACTTAGTTAAAGATTTAGGACTTGAGCAGGTTAGCGACAGCAATGAATTACAAAAAATGGTTGATGAAACTTTGGCAGAAAATCCTCAATCAATAGCTGATTTTAAAGCCGGTAAAGATAGAGCAGTAGGATTCTTGGTTGGTCAAATAATGAAAAAATCTCGTGGTAAAGCTAATCCAGCTATGATTAATGAAATGTTGTTAAAAAAATTAAAGGAATAGTGTAAATTTTGCCGATTAGATTCCGGCAACTGTGTTACAAGAAGGTTATGCGTGTCCGCCCTATGCTCTTTATTGGCAGCGCGGCTCATTTTAAAGAGGAGGGCTGTCTCGTTAATATGAGATAGCCCTCTTAATGTTTAATTATGAGGCAGTTTAACAATATTAGAAGGAGTGAAAAAAATGGATCAAAGATTTAGAAAATTAGCTAATAGTCTTATTAACTATTCGATAAATTTGCAACAGGGGGAAAAAGTTCTTCTTGTGGTTACTGATTGTGGTATTCCACTAGCCCAGGCTTTAATAGAAGAAGCCTATGCCGTTGGTGGTGTGCCCTTTATTACAGTAAAAAACAGCAGCTTACAAAGGGCGTTAATCTCAGGTTGCTCACAGGCACAGATTGAGCAAATTGCAGAATACGAGGCTGAGCGGATGCGTTCTATGGACGCTTATATTTCTGTACGTGCAGCAGAAAATATTAGCGAAATGTCTGATGTTCCAACTGAGAAAATGCATATATATCAGACTTATTGGAATGACCCTGTACATAGTAAAATACGTGTTCCAAAAACAAAATGGTGCGTTTTGCGCTACCCTAATGCAGCAATGAGTCAACTGGCCAATATGAGCACGGAAGCTTTTGAAGATTTTTATTTTGATGTTTGCACTTTAGACTATGCTAAAATGGCCGCTGCTATGACACCATTAGTAGAGCTTATGCAGCGTACTGATAAAGTTCATATCAAAGGACCTGGTACAGATCTAACGTTTTCGATTAAAGGGATTCCTGCAGTAAAATGCGCTGGGGAATGTAATATTCCAGATGGCGAAGTTTATACTGCGCCTGTCAAGAAAAGCATTAATGGGACCCTAGCTTACAATTGTGCAGCTGTTTATCAGGGCATTACCTATGAGAATATAGCATTTACTTTTAAAGACGGCAAAATTATTAAGGCAACCGCTAATAATACGGTACAAATAAATCAAGTTCTTGATACGGACGAAGGTGCACGTTATATTGGAGAGTTTTCTTTTGGTCTAAACCCATATATTCTAACGGCTATGAAAGATACTTTATTTGACGAAAAGATTTGTGGGAGTTTTCATTTTACTCCTGGTAATTGTTATGAAGAGGCTACAAATGAAAATATTTCCGCAATTCATTGGGATTTGGTCTGCATACAAAGAAAAGAATATGGCGGAGGAGAAATCTATTTTGATGATGTTCTAATTCGTAAAGACGGATTGTTTGTTATTGATGAATTAAAGGGACTAAATCCTGAAAGTCTTATGACTGCAAAATAATATAATAATAGATTTTTTTCACAGTGCATACTTAGAAAAGTATGCACTTTTTTAACGTTACTTAATAAAATTTTTGTCATAAAGAAGCGCTATTTTTGTCATAAATTAAACATATTTCATTAGTAGTATAAGCATAGGGAAGTTGACTAGATAGTCAGAAAAATAAAAGGAGTGGTTATAATGTTAATAAAAAAAATACAACGACTAGTAGCAGCATTAGTATTGGTAGGGTTTGTGGGGTCTACGGCTTTAACAATTAGTGTGGAAGCTTCTCCTAGGCACCCTCAAAATCGTCAAGAAGAGATACAAAGAGAGCATAACTATGAAATGATTAAACACAGAAAAGAAGCAGAACGTCGCCATAATGAAGCGGAAAGACGTGCGTATTATCACAGGCCAATTCCACAACGATATAATACAGAAAGCCATAGCGATACAGGTAATTTAGTTACCGGACTAATTATTGGTGGGATTATTGGAGCAGTTGTTGCTAATAATAGTTAATGTAAATATTACCGGTTATAAACAGTGAAAGGGTTTCTCTGAGGAGATACCCTTTTTCTTTTTTTACATTAGTGTGTGTTTGGTAAAGAGCCGGAGAAGAAAAATATTGTCCTACTCTGTTAAATACGCTTTATTTATTTACAAAATTAAGATTTTAATAAAAGCCATTCTCTTTTTCTCACCATTATGTTATATTTAAAGACAGTAACATAATGCAAGATACTATTACAGATGGGTGGTTTTTTGTATGAAAGAAATGGCCTATGAGGAAAAGAATCGCGAGCATCAGAGTATGGCAACATCGTTAAATTCATTAACTATAATTTGTCCTATTTGTGGTAAAGAATTTGTCTGTAACAAGAGGTATCACACTTACAAAGCGTACACGGATCATAAAATTTGTTACTACTGCTCTTATAGTTGTTTTAACAAAAGACCAAAGGCAAAAGGGAAAAGCTAAATAGGTTACTTTTATAAATTAGGATTATTAAATAAAATATATTTTTAGAGATTA
>JAAYAE010000010.1 GCA_012719555.1 Acholeplasmataceae bacterium
ACACTTTGTATAAAATATGCCAAAATACAGCTTAGCAATATGAAAATTATGGCAACTGAAAAAAAGTATGCTGTTGCTCTAATATTGTATTTTCTTTTCATGGGTTTAGGTATATTTTTATTCAATACTTTAGCCCTGAAAATATTATATCCAGGTCCTATCAAGTATGTGCCTACGTGATTTGCACAACGCAAATTTGGTATATTTGCATTGGCCAGTTCCAGGCAAACTCCAGCAACTAAAGCCTCGTCCAAGTTTCTTTTCACTGTCAACTTTTCTATAACTGCCCTATAAGTTCCCCGACTTTCCGCATCCATTTTCGCATATACACCAGCCGGATCTTTCCTTAATATATCCTCTAATATGGAAAGCTGCTCAAATAGTTCTTCACCGTCCATTTCATAGGTTTTCCTCAGACTTATGAGCAATTCACGTATTCTAGCTTCAAGGCTGGATTCAAACTTTCCCTCTTGTTGAAATAAATCTGATGGTTTTAAAAACTTACAGTTATGCTGACAATGGTATTCTAAATATTTCTGTATTGAGGCTTCGTCAAAAGACATATTTTTTAATAAAAAAATTACCTGAGAATGAAATGAGACATTTTCATCGTCTTCAATTGCTATTTCCTTCAGAAGATGCTCTATACTGGTTTTATTTGGATTTTGTGAAAAACCTTTTTTTACAAAATCATCTGCTTTAGCTTTTATATTCGTTACCCAGATTATATCTTTTGCTACAACAATAATGTGTTCTAAAAGACTATGACTAAGCATTTCAGGTAGAGCCCACAATTCTGCTGCCGTAAGCATAGTTCCTTTTTGGTAAGCCTTTAACAAAGTTAAGATATTTTTTTCATCTAAACGCCCTGCCGAAAGCTCCACTATTTCTCTAGCTACAACATAAATTCTAGGATAACCGCGAAATTCTCCGTCTTGAAGTATGGGCAGAGGTCTATGTCCTATTCCGGTATCACTGACCTTTTCCAATTCCCTATATATCATCTGAAAATTATCAACAAGCCAACGTGATGCTGGTATCAAGCCTATAAATTCTTTTCTTACATCAGAAAGTTTAGCCCGAATTCTATTAAAACTATGATATAAAACTCGATTACGATACATTACAAGAAAATTATAATTTCCCCATTTAACATTTTTTTGCATGCCAGAAAGATGCAGCATACTCTGCTGCATCTCATCTATTCCGAGAACCTCTTTATTTTTTACTGTCAGTTCGGAAAGAGATATTTTTTTTATCCGAATAATCCTGTAGTTAAAAAATAAAAAAACAACAATAAAAATTGCAATCAGTGCTCCAATGCCAAAATAGGCACTTGTCATAAATTTTTGAAGCTCTCCCAACCAATTCTCAAACATTTTCTACCTCCATTCATCCACAGGTCCGCATACATAACACTACTATAGTTTCGGTTCCAGCCTTTAATGAGGCAATAGGAATAAATTTTATGGTTAAAAATAATGATGAGGTAATTAAATTGGTAATTTAACCGGCCGTCATAATTCACAAGCAAGTTAAAACACTTTTCATTTTACATTGTTCTTA
>JAAYAE010000108.1 GCA_012719555.1 Acholeplasmataceae bacterium
ACTTTATAAATTCTTTATAATTGGCTGTTAAAGTTTAAATTGTAAAAAAGATTAGTACTTTAGTTGAAAGGATGATACAAAATGACAGAATTAATACTTGAGACTAGGTGTCTTAAAAAATATTACGGAAAACAGCTTGCCGTAAATAATATTTCGCTTCAAATACCAAGAGGCTCTATATATGGACTCCTTGGACCGAATGGGGCAGGAAAATCGACAACTTTAAAGATGATAACCGGGTTGCTGTATCCTAGTTCAGGTGAAATAATTGCTTTTGGAGAGCCTTGGAAGCGTAAGCACTTAAGACGCATGGGAGCACTCATAGAGTCACCAGCTTTGTATGGAAATCTGACAGCCTATGAAAACCTTTTAGTTCATGCGAAATTGGTTGGTCTTCCAAAAGAACGCATATATGAAGTTCTTGAAATAGTTGAACTTAAGAATGTAGGTAAAAAACTCGTATCACATTTTTCAATGGGAATGAAGCAGAGGTTGGGGATTGCAATAGCACTACTTGGTAATCCGGAGCTGTTGATTCTTGATGAGCCTGCAAACGGACTTGATCCTATTGGAATTCAAGAGCTAAGAGAATTAATCCGTTCATTACCAGAAAAAGGGATTACAGTTATACTTTCAAGTCACATATTGTCAGAGGTTTCCCAAATAGTGGACCATATCGGTATTATAAGCGAGGGAGAGCTTAAATTTCAGGGTGAGATAAACCTTGTAGAAGATCTTGAAGGGTTATTCATGAAAGTAGTAAGAGGTGAGGGAAAGCAATGATGAGTATATTACAGTCAGAGTTTCTTAAGTATAAAAGAACCTTTACAAGGCGATTAATACTGCTTGCACCTTTATTTTTTATATTCGTGGCACTGCCACAAAAGTTGTTTATGCCGGCAGACTATCTTAGGCCATGGCAGCTTATTCTTGATTTAGTATTCAATTGGTGGCCGGTTGTATTTATTCCGATGGGCTTAGCTTTGTTTTCTGCTTTGACGGCATCACAGGAGAAAAAGGCAGGCAACTATAGAAGCCTTCGAGTACGTGATATTTCACCGGCTCATTTATGGATTGCAAAAGTAGTTATAATGAGCTTCCATATGCTGATATCTACATTAGTTCTAATTGGTGCTACTGTTATATCAGGCCTCATTACAGGAAGCGGCAGTATTCCATGGTTTAAAATTTTTGCCGGTGGCCTTACTACATGGATTGTTTCACTTGCCATAATACCACTACAATTATGGATGGCTACATGGAAAGGTACATCTGCTAGCATAGCAATGGGATTCTTGGGCCTAATTGCAGGCGTCGTTGCTGCAGCAAGGCCATACTGGGTATATGTACCATGGAGCTGGCCTACAAGGCTAATGAGTCCTATAATAGGGGTCCACCCTAATGGAACACTTTTGGAATCGGCAAGCCCTTTGTTGGATGCTTCTGTAATACCAAAAGGCATAATAATTTCAGTTGTATCTTTGCTAATATTTACTTTTATAACTGCTGTATGGTTTAACAAGATGGAGGTGAGATGATGAAAATATTATACGCAGAATGGTTGAAAACAAAACGGACAGCCATAAGACTGCTTACGTTTTGTATGCCCGTGGTTTATGCGGCAATCATTATTGGATATTTTGCTTTAAGAGGTATAAATAAAAATACTCAAACATTTGTTTTTCGAGGCTTTTTTGAAGTATGGACAGCATGTGTTATACCATTAGGTACAGGTATCTTGTCAGGTTTAATAGTGCATTACGAAGAACTAGCCGGTAATTTCAATGGCCTTTTGAGTAGCAAAGTTTCCCGATATGGCTTATATTTGTCAAAATTCCTCCTATCAGTTCTAATCATGATTGCAAGCACTTTAATTGCAACTGTTGTGCTTGGAGTTGTATTAGATGTATTCCTTGGCGTTTCTATTGGCTGGCTAATTTTTATTGCTGCATCCATACTTGCTATTATAGGCACGATTCCGTTATTGGCCTTGCATTTATGGGCAGGATTTAGATGGGGAATGGGCGCAACCATCGGAATTAGTATTGGTGGCTTGCTGATGGCTTCTTTAATGGGAGCAACGAGCCTTGGGGATAAAATATGGCAATTTATACCTTGGACATGGCCTGTAAGGATGGCAATGCTTCCTGGAGCATACTTACAGTTTGCGGAGGATATGCAATTCCCACCGGAAGTTATTTCATCGGGTTTTGTGTTAAATCAGCTGGCAATGGGGATTGTTGCATCATCGCTATGCCTTGTTGTAGCATTAATAGGGGGAATCATTTGGTTTAATAGGTGGGAAGGGAGAAAATCCTATGACTAAATGAATTTATGGTATACTTTAGATAATTATACCTGCTCAATTTGTTGGGGTGGGGATAGTAATTATATTATCATAGACTTGACTTATAAATAAAATAAATAAATAAATACTATAAGGGTAATAGTATTGGTACTCTACTGATAAAGAAATTGAATGGAGGTGATATATTGAGTAAGATATTGATAATTGATGATGACAAGGAACTTGTTATGCTTCTTGAGGATGAACTGAAGGCGAGAGGCCATGAAGTACTGGTGGCATACGATGGTCGAGAAGGTATAAAACTATCCAAATGTCAGCCTGATCTTATCATATTGGATATTATGATGCCAGAAGTCAATGGATTTGATGTTTGTCGTACAATCAGAGATGATGTATTGTGTCCTATAATTTTTTTGAGTGCAAAACAATCGGAGGTCGATAAAATCAAAGGGTTAACTCTTGGAGGGGATGATTATGTGGTAAAACCCTTCGGACTACGAGAACTCATGGCGAGAATAGAAGCAAATCTGAGGAGAGAAAAGCGGTCGCAATATATTAACGCGGAAAACAAGCGTACTAAACTATATTTTGGAGAACTCAGCCTTGATATGAGAGAACGTACTGTAAAGATAGGTAATCAGCCAATTGCGCTGACTAAACGCGAATACGATATCGTTGAACTGCTGGCCCTTCATGCGGGACAAGTATTTTCGCGGGAACATATTTACGAAAAGGTGTGGGGATATGACTCGGAGGGTGATTCGGCGACAGTGGTGGAGCACATAAAAAAGATACGGGCGAAGTTCGCTGCTGTTACGCCATCTGTTGAGTACATTTCTACGGTTTGGGGCATTGGGTACAAATGGAATAAACTTTGAGAAAGGGAGGAAAACGGAAGATGAAAGATCGATCGCTTGTAACCCAGTTCAGACTTGCATTTGCCTGGATCGTTATTGCCAGCATAACGGCAACGGTTATCACCTATGCCTTAGCTGCCGTTTTATATGTTAATGCTCAGTACAAGAGTATCTATCCTGCAAACTATTATGAGAGACAAATACCTGATATTGATGCTTATATCCGTGATAAAAATACTGCCCTGCTCTTGAGGTCAGGGGAAGAGGGACTACAAAGGACAATCAGCGGAAATGGTATATACTATCAAGTTCTAGACGGGGAAAGCAACTTACTGTACGGAACGAATCATGAAAAAATCTTTAATGATAAATCTGAGCTTTATAGCCGGCTAAATACTACTATTAAAAAGCAGAATTACTATATACACACTGTTCCCATTATTGATGATAATGGAAAAATTTTAGGTGCAGTGGCTCTCTTATATCAGTTGAAAATTTCATATGTGGGAGTCCGTGGCTGGTGGGTGATTGCTGTTCTTACCGTTGCGTTAATTTCTCCTTTTCTCTACATCCTTGGTTTTACTATGTTGTTTTCTAGGATTTTCGTAAACAATATAAATAGGCCATTGCAGTTATTGATGAATGCCTCCAGGAAAATTAAAGAAAAAGACTTGGACTTTGAAATCGATTATCATTCAGACAATGAACTTGGCAAACTTTGTGTTGCTTTTTCCGAAATGAAAGATGAATTAAAAAAATCATTATCCGCACAATGGAAAATGGAACAGGAACGAGTGGAGATGGTTGAAGCACTGGCTCATGATTTAAAAGCTCCCCTGTCTATTATAAGGGGATATTCTGAAGCGTTAATTGATGCCAATATTGACGGCGGTGAAAAATTGAGTAAGTACTTGGAGATTATAAAAGGTAATGCAGAAAAATGCTCCAATCTTGTGCAGCAAATGCAATATACCATGGATTTGGAAAGAGCTGATGTGCAATTACAGCTTGTTCCTGTCAAACTATCTGAATTTCTTGAACAAAAGGTGCAACAATACGAATTACAGGCAAAGCAAAAGGAAATTACCATTATGTTAAATATGCAAGGTGAAACCAAAACATCAATTTTCATTGACAAAGATAAGCTGGAACGTATTCTTGATAATATCGTATCCAATAGTCTCCAATATACTCCAGCAGGTGGAAGGATTAACATATCTGTAAAAGCTGAAAAGGAAAACATATTTTATGAAATATGCGACTCCGGCAGTGGTTTCAGCAAAAGAGATTTAAAAAAAGCTTTTGATAAGTTCTATCGTGGAGATGAAGCTCGTAGAAGCAAAGATGGACATTCCGGATTGGGGCTTTTTATCGTCAAGCAATTATTAGAGCAGCTTGATGGGTCAATTAAGTTAAGCAATACGGAGTCTGGTGGAGCCTGTGTAACATTTCAGCATAAAGTGTTTAAGAGTATTATTTAATGGTATAGATCCATGTGTTTCCTTGAACGTTGGTTTTCAGAAAAATGCCAAAAAATTCGTTGATATGCTCCTGTAAACGTATGGTTCAAAAAATCAAATCAAGACATCAATCCAAGAGGTTCAAGCGTAGTATTAATATCATTGAAGTAGAAAGGAAGGCAAAATATGAAGATAGATAGAACCGGTTTCAAGCTACAGAGCTCGAAACCGGTTTTTTACAGAGTCTTACTCTACATAGATCATTTTTCGAGTCATTCCACCATCTACAATAAGGTTGATACCTGTAACAAAATTATTTTCTTTATCAGTTAAATAAAGACAGGCTCTTGCTATATCTTCCGGCTTTCCTACTCTCCTTGCTAGATGTTGCTCATGATCAATTGGCCTTAATTGTGAATAATCTCCTGTTTCAATCCAACCTGGGGATATACAATTAACCCTAATTTTATCTTTGCTTAAAGAAGCTGCCAGGGCATGGGTAAGAGCAACAATTCCACCTTTGGTAGCAGCATAAGCCTCAGAATTTGGTTCAGACATAATTGCTCTTGTGGAGGCAATATTGACAATAGAGCCACCATCTCTATTTTGACGCATATATTTTGCTGCCTCACGTGATCATAAGAAAACACTTCTTAAGTTCGTGTTTATAAGATCATCCCATTCTTCCAAAGATAAATCATAAGGTGATTTAAATAGCCCCTTTCCTGCATTGTTGATTAGAATATCAATTTGACCGTATGTCTGAAAGGTGATTTCCATTAAACGGATAATATCATCCTCACAGCGGACATCAGTTTTCACATAAAATGCATTTCTTCCTTGTTCTTTAATCAGTGATACTATTTCTTTTCCAGCCTCTTCATCTATATCAGCTACAACAACATTAGCTCCTTTCATGGCATAGTGCAAAGCAATTCCTTTCCCAATACCATTAGCAGCTCCAGTTACAATTGCTGTTTTATTAGAAAAATCCAAACTGATCACATCCTCTAATCTATTAATATACTGATATTATA
>JAAYAE010000109.1 GCA_012719555.1 Acholeplasmataceae bacterium
AGTTCAGCAATCTGTTGTGCCACCACAGTAGTACTAATATTTAAAGTTCCTGTAGAAAAACCAACAGCACCGCCTAGCAGAATAATTGCCGCACCGGTTATAGAATCTAACCCCATAGCCATAGAGAGCATAACCATAACAGGAGCAAAAGCAATAAAGGTGTTTACCGCTTGTGTAGTACAAATAAGAGCAAATACCAAAGTTAAAATAGAAATGAATAAATACAATTTTTCCGAAAAACGTTTTCCCATTTTTGCTATAATAGCCTGCAAAGCTCCTGTCTCTGTCAAGATATGAAAAGCTCCTCCGGAAAACAAAATCACTAGCAAAATATCTATGGTTTTAACAAAAGCCTGCACAATATACATGGGAATCATAAGTGGATTAACCGGCGACCCCGCAAGATATTTAAACTGACTAGGATCAACCACTTTTATGCCATGCGGATTTGCTATACGCACGTATTGACCTGCAGGAATAATCCATGTAAAAATTACCGCTAACAAAATAATGCTAAAAACAATAACAAACGTATGTGGCATTTTGAAAGGCTTTTTAGCCTTAACTACCTTTTCCATCTTACAACCCCCTAAGTTTTTATTATATCTAGTGCTCCATCCCATGCCCATAAGTAAATACTTTATCATTCATTACTATAAATTTTGCTCAATGTAGTTTAGATATTCATACAACTTTTCGGCATAAAAACACCTCTTACCTTTCCCTATTATTATGCAGGAAAAGTAAAGAGGTGTACAATATATAAAAACTATAAATTTTATAAACTGAGCTTACATTATTATTTTCCGTATACCTTTATTAACTCTATCATGCGAGTCATATAAGGTGTGAACTTTAGTGTTTTCTTGTATAACAAAGAAAAATCTGATTGGTACGGCGGGTCACCAATACTATAGTACATAACCTTTTTGTTATAATACATATGTTTAGCATAAGTTTCGCGATTAAACCCTACCCCTATGTTTTCCCCAACTAATTGCATCGCCGTTTCAATATTACTGACAGTAATAACTTTACCTGGTTGTACGCCTTCCTGCCGCATAGCTTTTTCAGCGCTGCGCCGCAATCCCTGGCTAAGACCTTGCAAAATAGAAGTTTCTCCCTCAAGACAATTTAATGGCAGCTTTTTATATTTGTCGCCTTGAACTTCTTTTGCCAATGCATTAGCAAAGTGTGCAGGCGGCAACGCTGCCAATAACCGCTCTTGACAAATTAACTCCGTTGCTGAATCCACACGTTTATCGGCATTGTTGCATAAAAGTAAATCAATTTCGTCATTATTATAGGCATTTTCTAATTCAGTATGTATGCCTTCCACCAATTCCACCTCTACGGAGGGATACTCTTTTTTAAAAGCGGCTAATAGTGGAGCATAAAAACAGGCAGTTCGCCTTAGTTGCATACCTATGCGTATTAATCCCGCCCGTTCTCCCTTGATCTTTGCCAGTTGTGCAGTAAATTCATTTTCCAAGCGCAGCATTTTTTTTGCCTTTTCAACATAGCATTTACCTGTATAAGTCAGTACCAATTTTTTATCTTTTCTGGTAAAAAGTTCCGCTCCTAAGTTTTTTTCCAGTTTACTTATATAGATGCTGAGGGCCGGCTGAGATATGAAGAGCTCCTCTGCTGCTTTAGAAAAACTTTGGCAACGAGCTAAGGCACATACGTAATTCTGTTCTTTTAAAGTCATTGATTACTACCCTTCCCTCATCGGAATAGGAGACAGCTAGTAATGTTTAAAATCCATTCAAACACCAAATAGCCTACTGCATGTATTTTTGAAAATATATGCACAGATTAGCCGCTATCCCAAATACTTTTGTTTTAGCTTTTGAATTTCGGCATCATTGCTTCCTGGACACCATCCATACCTACCATTGCCATTACCATAAGCAGGTTTTTTTGCGGCCCTTTATAGGCATCTTTAGGGTCAAACCATTCTTGCTCAGTGTGAGAGCCACCACTCCGACCTCCACAACCTACTGTAATGGCCGGTATTCCCAAGGAAATAGGTACATTGGCATCCGTGCTGGAAGAGGGCCGGACTTCGGCCTTTAACCCCATTGCCATAATAGCCGCTGACGCAATATTTACTATAAGACAATCATCAGGCTGAGTACCTGATGGACGGTCTCCGATTTGCTCTACTATTACTTTTGCCTTATCTTCATGGGGGCGAAGTCTATTTTCCTCTTCAACCGCTTCTTGTGCAGCCTCAATAGCCAAAGAACTAAAGCGTTTTAATTCTTCTTGGCTATCTGAACGAATGTCTAAACGAAAACTTGCCTTGGCCGCTATTGTATTCACAGAAGTACCACCCTCTACAACGCCTACATTGTATGTTGTTTTGGGAAATTGTGGTACTTTAAACTGAGCAATTTTGGCAATGGCAATACCCAAAGCATGAATGGCGCTGGGCTGTCCAAAATCCGAGAAGCTATGCCCTCCTCTTGCTATGAAATTAAAACGATAACGGTAGCTTCCTATTCCCTTATTTACCACCGCTCCTATTTTAGGATTGTCAATGGAAATAAAAGCATCAATATTATTTTTTTTGCCAAAAATATGTTTTACACCTCGTAGATCACCCAAACCCTCTTCACCAACATTGGCACAAAATACCAAATCACCTATGGGTGTAATGCCAGTTTCTTTAATTGCTCGAACAATAGTCAAAAGCTCAGCCAACGCTCTTGTATCGTCAGTAATTCCGGGAGCATGAACAATTCCATCTATAATTTTAGGAGTGAGATCCACTGAGGCTGGAAATACTGTATCAAGGTGGCCTGCGAGCATAACTACAGGAGACCCAAGCTTTCCCTTGACAGTCCCTAAAACATTTCCAACCTCATCCATATGCACATCTTCAAGTCCCAATTCAGTAAATCTGCGCAGCATATCTTTGGCTCTAAGTTCTTCATGGTTAGAGGGTGCGGGAATAGCCACTAACTCCAAATGTTCCTTTAACGTCCTTGCATCATCCTCTTTAAGATATTCTAAAGCAGCCTGCATAGTTTTACTTTCCAACAACGTTTGCATCATAAAATTCGCACTCCCTTTTCTTTTTGATATTTTCTTACTTTCCGTGTAATGCGGTAAATATCTTTTTCCATTTCCCATTTTTTTAATTACTAGCAACTTAACTCAGGTCATATAACCCTAGAGCATTTTTGCTTTCTACATATGGTTTCCCTATGGTATGTTTTAATTAATTGAAACATAC
>JAAYAE010000110.1 GCA_012719555.1 Acholeplasmataceae bacterium
ATTACTATAGTTTAAAAGGGGGTAATGATTTTGCAAATTAATGAAATTACTTGGCAAGCTGCTGGGCAGCAAGGTGAGGGTCTGGAAAGTCTAGGTGAAATTTTAGCTTCTGCACTAAATAGTTTTGGCTATTATTTATATGGATTTCGACAATTTTCTTCCCGCATAAAGGGCGGACATACAAATTACAAATTGCGCATAGCGACAAAGGCTATAGGTACTGTCAATAAGCAATGTGATTTGTTAATTGCGTTGGATAAAGATACTATGAGTAATGAAGCCTTGGCTATGACTGAAAAGGGTGTTATTCTAGCTGATGGTATATTGGCTCAGGAATATGAAGGGAAAGCACGTTGTTTTGCGATTCCTTTTACGGATATAGCAAAACAATATGGCAGCCAACAACAAAAGAATATTGCTGCCCTTGGTTGTACGGCAGCTGTAATTGGGTTATCGGAAGAAAGTTTAATAGGAATATTAAGTGAAAAATTTTCTAGCAAAGGGGCCTCTGTAGTTAATGCAAATTTGGCAGTGCTTAAGGCTGGAATAGAATACATTAAAAAGGAAGCACCTTCTTTGATAAATAGTTTAGCTTTGCCGGAACTTACAGAAAAAGAAAAACACCTTTTCCTTTTAGGTAATGAAGCAATGGGTTTTGGGGCCTTAAGTGCGGGAGCTAAACTTATGGCGGCGTATCCTATAACACCGGCTTCTGAAGTTATGGAGTATGTGGTTAAGAATATTAAGCAATTAGGTGGACAGATGTTACAGGTTGAAGATGAAATTGCTTCATGCACTATGGCTATAGGAGCGTCTTATGGTGGAGCACGGGCTTTTACGGCCACATCAGGCCCTGGTTTGTCACTAATGGCGGAAGCTATTGGATTGGCGGCAATGACAGAAACTCCATTGGTTGTAATTAATTCTCAAAGAGGTGGGCCTAGTACGGGGTTACCTACAAAACACGAACAGTCTGATGTATTCGCGGCTATTTATAATACTCATGGAGATTCAGCAAAGATTGTATTGTCCCCTAGTACTATTGAAGAGGCGTTCTATGATACTTTTGAGGCTTTTAATCTAGCAGAAGAGTATCAATGCCCTGTTATAGTGCTAGCTGATTTACAATTATCATTAGGTAAACAAACGATACCTGTGCCCGTTTATGACAAAATGGAAATAAGACGTGGCAAAATAGTGGGCGCTGATTCGCTTCCGCCTATTACGGCCCCTGAATATTTTCCGCGTTATAGTCTAGCAACCACAGATGGTATATCGCCAAGAGTCATTCCGGGCACACCCAATGGCATTTGTTTGGGTACAGGCTTAGAACATGATGAAAGCGGACGACCTACGGAAGCAAAAGCTATGAGAACTAAGCAAACAGAAAAACGTTTGCAAAAAATGGCAACATTTTTAAGCAAATATAAAAATGCTCTTGCCATTGACGCACCTTATAAAGAGGCTGATGTTTTGTTAATAGGAATGACGGCTACCCGTGCTTGTATTGAAGAAACTGTAGATACATTACGGGCTGAAGGAATAAAAGCAAATCATGTACAGGTTAGATTGTTATCTCCTTTCCCAGCAGAAGAAATTGCGTCATATTTGCGGCAAGCAAAAAAAATAATCGTTATTGAACATAATGCCACGGCGCAACTGGCGAATTTATTGCGTATGCATATAGAACAGTGTCCGCATTTGGAAAATATTTTGCAATATGATGGGGATATAATGTACAGTGAGCAATTATTAAAGCTTTGCAAGGAGGTGTTGTAAATGGCCACTTTACAAGATTTTAAAAATAATGTAAAACCAAATTGGTGCCCTGGTTGTGGCGATTATGCAGTACAGATGGCTTTGCAAAAAGCAGCAGTTCAATTAGGTATGAAGCCTTATGAATTGGCGCTTGTTTGTGGTATTGGTTGTAGTGGGAGGCTCTCTGGGTACATTTATGCTTATGGTATGCATACTACTCATGGTAGAGCATTGCCCTTTGCACAAGGCCTAAAAATAGCTAATCCGGAGCTAAATGTTATTGCCTGTGGTGGAGATGGAGATGGTATGGCTATAGGTATGGGGCATACATTTCATGCTATAAGGCGTAATATAAATTTAACGTATGTTTTAATGGATAATCATGTTTATGGCTTGACAAAGGGGCAGACGTCTCCACGTAGTGATTTGGGTTTCAAAACCAAGACTACACCTACAGGAAATATTGAAACTCCGGTCTCTACATTAGAAATGGCTTTGGCGGCAGGAGTTACTTTTTTGGCACAAGGGTTTTCCCCTCAATTGCAAGAACTGACAGATCTAATTGTAGCTGCTGTAAAACATCCCGGGTTTTCGCTGGTTAACGTTTTTAGTCCCTGTGTTACTTTTAACAAGGTTAATACGTATGAGTGGTTTAAGGATTAGCTTGTGGATGTAAAAGATATAGCAGAATATGACAATAGTGATAAAGGAGCTGTATTAAATCAGGTTCTCGAGCATGAAGGGCTATTGACAGGCTTGCTTTATCAAAATTTAAAAAAGCCAAGCTATGAAGAACTAAGTGGGTTATCAAAAAATAATCAGATGCAGTCAGTAAAAAAACTAGCTCCTGAGGTCTTTGACAAACTAGTGAAGAATTTTTACTAATGCAATAAGGACATTGTTTTTGTCGAATATATATTTATTTTGAGGTGGAGTTATGCGTATTGTAGTGGCCCCTGATTCCTATAAAGGCAGTTTGTCCGCCATTGAAGTTTCAAATGCTATTGCTAAAGGAATACTAAAGGCATTTCCGGAGGCAGAGGTAATTAAAGTACCTATTGCTGATGGGGGAGAAGGTACGGTTGAGGCCTTAGTAACAGCCACAGGCGGCAAATATATTTATACAGAAGTGACAGATCCACTTTCTAAAACAATAAATGCCAGGTGGGCAATATTAGGCGACGGCAATACTGCCGTAATTGAGATGGCTGCCGCTTCAGGTTTGACGTTAATTGCCAAAGAGAAAAGAAACCCGTGTATTACAACAACTTATGGCACAGGACAGTTAATTAAAGCGGCCTTGGATATGGGCCTACGAAAGTTTATTATTTGTATTGGCGGTAGTGCCACTAATGATGGAGGAACTGGATTAGCACAAGCTTTGGGAGTTAAATTTTTGGATAGTGCTAAGCATGAACTGCCTTATGGTGGTGCAGCTTTAATTAAACTTGCGGAAATAAACACATTAAATCTAGATAAACGTTTACAGGAGGCAAAATTTGTCGTAGCTTGTGATGTAGCTAATCCTCTTTGTGGGACTCTAGGGGCATCGGTTGTATTCGGACCGCAAAAAGGCGCAACTGCTAAAATGGTAGAAGAACTTGATGCAGCATTAGAAAATTACCAAAAAATAGCTTGCCATACGACTGGAAAAGATGTGGCAGGAATACCTGGTGCCGGTGCCGCCGGTGGATTAGGGGCAGGATTAATGTTTTTCACTTCTGCAAAGTTTCAGCCTGGCATAGAACTTGTTATAAGCGCAAGCGGATTAAGGGAAAAAATAAAAACTGCTGATCTGGTTATTACAGGCGAAGGCTGCACTGATTTTCAGACCGTATTTGGTAAGGCACCGGTAGGTATTGCCAAGCTGGCAAAGCAGTTTGAGGTTCCGGTTATTTGCTTAGCAGGGAGCTTGGGACAAGGTTACCGGGAGGTTTTAGCTTGTGATATTGATGCTTTAATGAATATTCAACCGCAGCCTATGGCATTAGAGCAGTGTATAGAGGAGGCTGAAATTCTTACGGAAGAAGCCGCTTTTCGCTTAGGGTTGCTGCTTCGGGTTGGCATAAAGCTAAAGATATAGTATCATTATAGATAAGCCTGTAGTTTTAGGTTATGATATTTTTGAAAGAGGTGTACAAAATGAATGAAACAATGAAGGTTTTGTTATCACAAAGATCCATCAGAAAATTTACTAAGCAGGAAATTGAACCTGAAAAATTGCATGAAATAATTTCTGCTGCTCAATGGACGGCAACTTCTAGTTATTTTCAGACGTTTACTATTATTAATATTAAAG
>JAAYAE010000011.1 GCA_012719555.1 Acholeplasmataceae bacterium
AACACTATTATCGTTTACTTGGGCGAATTGCGGTAAGAGTTGCTCGCGTTGGTTGTCGGTATTGAAGAGGATACGTCCTCAACACTAATTTAATTGGACAAAGAGCGCCCGGCTTGGGGCGCTCTTTTACTATCAATACAATAATTTAAAGAAAAGAGGGATTACTATGACTAATGGTTTCGCACAATTAAAAGTATGTGAACGTACTGTGGATTTATTGCAGAAGGCTGGTATTAAAACTCCTATGCCGGTACAGGAAAGAGCCATTCCGGCTTTATTTGCAGGAAAGGACGTTATCGCTAGGGCACAAACGGGGACGGGCAAAACCTTAGCCTTTGTTATCCCTATGATGGAAAAAATAGATGCAACTAAATCTTTTGTTCAGGCACTTATCGTAACGCCGACCAGAGAATTAGCACTACAGATTACTAACGAAATAAAAAAGATAACAGGTGATACAGATATCAAAACTTTGACCGTATGTGGCGGCAGAGATTTTGAGGATCAAAAGCATAAATTGGCAGGTAAGACGCAAATAATGGTGGGAACTCCAGGCCGTCTTCTAGATCATTTGCGCAAAGGCACCACTAATTTGGGTGGTATTACGTATTTAGTTTTGGACGAAGTTGATGAAATGTTAAAACAGGGATTTGGCGATGAAGTAACGCAACTTATTGATATGACTCCTAAAGAGAGACAGACGATGTTATGTTCAGCCACTTTGCCGGAAGAGGTTCGCAAGCTTGGTAAAACTATTACGAAGAATTGTGCCGTTATAGATATAGATCCAACTAAAGCAACAGTAGAAAAGATTGAACAGATTTGCATAAAAGTTAATGAAGATGATAAAAATGCTGCTCTAGAAGGCCTAATTACACGGTATAATCCATATTTGATGATTGTTTTTTGCTACAGCAAGGAGCGAGCTATAGCTGTTTGCGATTGGTTGCAAGACAAACAATTTAATGTGGATGTATTACATGGTGATATGTCTCAGGCGAAACGAAAAACTGTTATGAAAGCTTTTAGGGATGCAAAGCTACAAATCCTTGTAGCTAGTGATATTGCAGCTCGTGGCCTAGATATAGAAGGCGTAACTCATGTTATTAACTATGATATTCCTCATGATGCTGATTGGTATGTGCATCGTATAGGCCGTACAGGTAGAGCCGGTAATGATGGCATAGCAGTTACCTTCTATACGGCTGATGATGGGCGCTGGTTGAAAAATATCGAAGAGAAACTAAATATTTCTATGAAGCGGGAAAATTTGGTCGGTGACGCTGTTACTAGAACAAGACGCCCGGTGGCTATGAAATACAAGAAAAAACTTGAACCTGCAGTTAGCTCAAAAAGAGGTAAAAGTGCAGTAGGAACTAATAAAAGAGGGACAAAACATGTAGTGGCTTCTCGTAAGCAAAAAGGGAGGAATACAGATGCAACAGGTCAACCAAAAGAGGGTAAAAAATCTCTTGGCAGGGGTAAAAGACTTCGGACTCAGTGATAAGGGGGTAACACGCCTAGCTTATACTGATTTGGACTTTGCTGCACAAGCATGGCTTTTAGAGCAAGTAAAGGATTTAAACCTTACGGTTACGGAAGATGCGGTTGGTAATACTTTTTTGCGCCGCCCAGGTATAGATAACAGCTTGCCGCCTATAGCAATGGGTTCTCATTTGGATACAGTCATTCAGGCTGGTGCCTATGACGGTATTGTGGGAGTTGTTGGTGCTCTTGAAGCATTATATATGCTACGGGATGAAAAGCTTACGGCTCCGGTGGAAATAATCATTTTTAAGGCAGAAGAATCCAGTCGTTTTGGTTATGCCACTATGGGCAGTAAACTTATGACTGGTAGTGCTACGCCTGAACAATTATCTCAAGGTACTAAGAAAAATGATAAAAGTTTTGTAGAAGTACTGCGTGAAAATGGGTATAATCCTGACAACTATGCAGAGGCTATAAAAAAACCAGGCTATTACAAATGCTTTTTAGAGATACACATTGAACAGGGTAAGGTATTGGATGAGACAGGTGAACAAATAGGTATTGTGCATAATATTGCGGCTCCTACTCGTTTTAAAATTATTGTGGATGGAATGGCCGATCACTCCGGTGCTACGCCCATGGGCTTTCGTAAAGACGCTTTGGTTGCAGGAGCTAAGTTGATTTTAGCAGTGCAGAAAGCGGCAGAGGAAGAAGCTTCAAAGGGAACAGTTGCTACGGTTGGTGTAGTTGATGTAGAGCCTTCTTCTATTAATGTAGTACCCGGCAAGGTTACTTTGTGGGTAGATTTGCGTGGTGTTGATAATGCAAGCATCGCCAAAGCTTTAGATAAAATACAACATGCTATGGCCAATGTGGTTGATAGCGATAAAGTAATAGTTTCTCAAGAAATGCTAACAGCGGACAAACCAGTTGCTCTTTCCGATGATTTGGCATATGAATTTGCCAAAATTTGCGAAGAAATGGGAGTTAAGTATCGTCACATGAATAGTGGTGCAGGTCATGATGCTATGCATATGGTCAAATTAGCGCCGACTTCTATGCTTTTTATTCCCTGTAAAGAGGGAATTAGTCATAACCCTGCTGAATATGCAAAACTTGAAGATATTTGCGTAGGCGTTGAGGTTTTGGCAAAGATGGTTAAAAAAATAGCTCAATAAACTTTTTAAGGCAAAAGTGTTATAATATTACTATTCTTTTTTGTGAAGTGAGGGAATAACATGGATGAAGTTCGTGTAAGATTTGCGCCTAGCCCAACTGGTTATTTGCATATTGGCGGGGCTAGAACAGCTCTTTTTAATTGGTTGTACGCCAAGAAAAACGGTGGCAAATTGGTACTTAGAATTGAAGATACTGATACTGAACGCTTAAAGGAAGATTCAGTTAGTCAGATTTTGACCAGCTTAAAATGGTTAGGGCTAAACTGGGATGAAGGTCCGGAAGTTGGTGGCAACGTGGGGCCTTATTACCAGTCTGAGCGTAAAGACATCTATAGTAAAATGTGTCAGCAACTCTTGGATGAGGGAAAAGCTTATTATTGCTTTTGTACTTCTGAAGATTTAGAACTAGCAAGGGAAAAACAAAGAGCGGCTAAAAATCCTTTTAGGTATGAAAGAACCTGCCGTGATATTCCCGTAAATATAGCGAAAGAACGCATAGCAGCTGGGGAAAAAGCTTCAGTGCGCTTAAAGATACCTGCAGACGGTGACATAGTAGTTCATGATCTTATTCATGGAGATGTTACTTTTTCTATGGGACAATTTGATGATTTTGTTATTATGAAAAGCAACGGTATGCCAACTTATAATTTTGCTGTGGTAGTAGATGATCACATGATGCGAATTAGCCATGTTTTGCGTGCTGAGGAACATCTTTCCAATACGCCTAAACAAATCCTTGTCTACAATGCTTTCGGCTTTGAGACGCCTAAATTTGGGCATATGCCCATGATTTTAGCCCCTGATCGCAGTAAGTTAAGTAAACGCCACGGCGCAACTTCTGTAGAGGAATTTAGAGACCAAGGTTATCTGCACCAGTCAATTGTGAACTATCTAACTTTATTAGGCTGGGGACCAGGTAACGAAGAAGAAATTTTTACTTTAGAAGAAACGGTAAAACAGTTTGATTTTAGTAAAATGTCTAAAAAAGCTGCTATTTATGATACCAAGAAGCTGACTTGGATGAATGGACAGTATTTATCTTCTC
>JAAYAE010000111.1 GCA_012719555.1 Acholeplasmataceae bacterium
CTCCCAGACTGTCAATAGATTAACAAGGGGGCCATCCAAGTGTTTTACCACCTAGTACATGGAAATGCAGATGGTTAACAGACTGTCCCCCATCCTCACCGGTATTAATTACTATGCGAAACCCTTTTTCAGCAATTCCTAGTGTTTTTACTATTTCACCCAATTTAGCTTGAATATAGGGCAATAAGTTTGAGGAAGCTGTCAAAATATTTTCCGTATGCTCTTTAGGAATAATAAGCACATGAACAGGAGCTCCGGGATTAAGATCATTAATAACGATAATTTTTTCATCTTCATATATCTTTTTACTTGGTATTTCGCCTGCAACTATTTTGCAAAATATACAATCAGTCATTTTGTCACCACCTTTGTACAAGGATTAATTCGCCAAAAAAATATTTTTCCCTGCCAAAAAAACAAAAAACGTTTTTTACTCATACAAAACTGCCAAAAACACCATCTTTATATAATTTTTCTACCTTAATTAGTTTTACTGTACCGGCACATGTATTATCTCCAGGAGCAAATACGCGTACATATTCTTGAGACAATCCTTCCCATATGCCAATAGTTGTCTGTGCTTCCATGATTACAGAAACCGTTTGTCCAATAAGTTTTGTACAAAAAGCAATGTGTCCTTCCTCAGCTATTTTTTCCATTCTAGCAACACGTTCTTGTTGCACCATTGGAGGTATCTGCCCTGGATATTTTTCCGTAGGTGTTCCTCGCCGCTGAGAATAGGGAAAAATATGAATCTTACTAAAGTTACACTGCTTTATATATTTTAAAGAATTGGCAAAGTCGGCTTCTTCCTCACCGGGAAAGCCAACTATTACATCTGTTGTAATAGAAACATTGGGTAATTTTTCTCGCACCTTATTAAGCATTTCTGTAAATTTTTCAATAGTATAGGGGCGATGCATGGCAGACAAAATTTTGTCACTGCCCGCCTGTAATGGTAAATGTAAATGTTTACAAACTCTAGCGTCTTCTGCCATCAGGTTTAAAAGTTCATTATCTACCTCTACCGACTCTAGAGAACCTAATCTTAAACGCACCAAACCGGGTACTGCCAAGGCTGCTTTTACAGCCATTACTAAAGTATCTCCGGCTTTATTTTCATGTCCGTAAGCACCCAAATGAATACCTATAAGTACAATTTCTTTAAACCCAACTGCAACTAAATTTGCAACTTCTTCAGTAATATTAGTTAAACTGCGAGAACGCAAGGGTCCACGGGCATAAGGAATAATGCAATAAGTACAAAATTGATTACAACCTTCCTGAATCTTTAAAAACGCTCTTGTTTTATGTGTTCCTTCGTCAGCGTTCATTTCTTCAAATTTACTACCCATTTCCAACTTACGTACAGCGTCCACAGTATCGGTTCTTTGTTTACCGTAAGCTTCTTCTACTAGGCTTACTATTGTACCTCTATCTTGATTACCGACGATAAGATCTACACCATTAATCGCCTTAACCTCATCGGGAAAGGTTTGTGGATAACATCCTGTGACAACCACCAAAGCATTTGGTCCCTGTCTTACAGCTTTATGAATAATTTTTCTTGATTTACTTTGTCCCATATTAGTAACAACGCAAGTGTTTATCAAATAAACATCTGCCTTAGAACTAAAATCAACTACCTTATAGCCGGCATTACGAAATAATTTTTCCATGGAGGCGGTGTCAGATTGATTGACCTTACACCCTAAGGTATAAAAAGCTATTGTTTTCATTACTTAACCTCCAAAATCTCCTGTTTCATATAAAATAGCCGCCACCGTCGCTAATCCAGCTGTTTCAGTGCGCAAAATTCTCTTGCCCAAACTTACTGAAGTCATTCCGCCTTCTTTTAAAAGGTCGAGTTCTTCCTTAGAAATACCGCCTTCCGGTCCAATCAGCAGCAATATTTCTTTAACACTTTTCTGTGACTGCAAAAGTTCTTTTAGACCACGCCTATCTTCAACCTCATAAGCCACTATTTTCAATTTAACCCCTTGCTTAAGGACTAAAAGTTGTTTAAGAGTCAAAGGCCTAGATACCTGTGGTACTATTTCACGTTTGCTTTGTTTCGCTGCTTCTTCCACGATTTTTTGCCAACGTTCGGTTTTTTTCCTTGCCTTTTCTGTATCTAACTGCACTACACAATTATCCATAGCAACAGGGATTATTTCACTAACTCCCATTTCCACTGCCTTTTGCACAATGAAATCCATCTTGTCACTCTTTGGCAGCCCCTGAGCTAAGATAATACGTACAGAAGGTTCATTAAAGGCTGCTAATTTTTCCACCAGACGCACAGAAACAACGGCTTCTGTAATAGCTTCAATTTCCATCAAAGCACTTACTTGGTCGTTGCTCACTATTTGTAACTGCTGCCCAACTTTCATTCTTAACACATGACTAATGGGGTGAGCGTCTTTGCCCGTTATTGTCATTAATTCTGCAAACGATGCAGGTAAAAAAAATCTGTGCAAAGTTATTCCTCCCTACACATGGTAATAGCTGCCCATCCACCCTGCCTGTCTATTTTTACAATTTGCATGCCATTTTTGGCCGCCGACAATAAAATATCATTTACTCTCTCTTCAATAATGCCACTGGCCAAAAAGACACCCTTGTCTTTTAGTTTTCCAGGAATATCAGGCAAGAGCATAATAATAATATCAGCAATAATATTTGCAACTATTATATCAGCTTTTCCTTCAGTTCCATGCAATAAGTCTCCCTGCTGCACAGAAATTTTCTGGGATAAATTATTTAAAACAATATTTTCATTAGCTACTTTTACTGCTGTCAAGTCAATGTCAACAGCCTTGCAGCTGCCGGCACCTAAAAGTGCTGCAGCCATTGCTAATATTCCGCTGCCACAACCTATATCAAACACAATATCCCCAGGTTTAACGAGTCTTTCTAGGTTCTTCATGCACATATTAGTTGTGTGATGCAGCCCGGTACCAAAAGCCATACCGGGATCAATATCTATTACCTTTTCATCACCTAGCGGTATATAGCTTTCCCAAGTAGGTTTTATAACTAAAGAATTTCCAACTTTAGTAGTATGGAAAAATTTTTTCCATTCATTGGCCCAATCAGTTTCTTTAACCACGCGAAACTTTGTGGGACCACAACGGCAAAGACCAATACGTTTTTCTACCTCACCAATTTTTTCTTCTAATTGGGTTAACCGTGCAGTTAACTCTACATCATCAGTAAAATATGAGGTAATGGTAACTACTTCTACATTTTCTTGTTTAGGTATATCACACATTTCCCAAGTATCAGAATCACGCAAGCTATTTAAGAGCAGTGGGTCGTCAATAACAACCCCACCTGCCCTTAAAGTATTAAATATATCAGCAACTGCTTCCACAGCCTCATGTGTTACTTGTACACTAACTTCAACCCATTGCTGCATCTATGTTTCTCCTATCCATCATTTAAACAAGCCGGAAATCTTTTTTAAGAAGCTTTTTTCTTCCGGATTAATATCATCTCCGCCAACGTCGGAGAATTTCTCCAATGCTTCTTTTTGCTTATCGCTAAGCTTGGTAGGAATTACAACCTTAACGCGCACTAATTGATCTCCGCGCACACCATTTCTAAGACTGGCAACACCCTTGCCTTTTAAGCGTAAAATTTTGCCTGGTTGCGTCCCTGCAGGAACCTTCATAATAACTTGCCCATCTAAAGTTGGAACTTTAATTTCAGCTCCCAAACTAGCTTGAACAATATTTATCGGAATTTCGCAGTGAATAGTAGTGCCATCGCGTTCAAAGAATTTATGAGGTTTTACATATAAATAAACATACAAATCGCCCTTGCCGCCGCCGCGTATACCTGCCTCACCTTCGCCGGCAACCCTTAGTCTGGAACCACTATCTACCCCAGCCGGGATTTTAACCTTCAAAGTCTTATTGCGTTTAACACGGCCTGTACCACGACAAGCCTTACAAGGTGTTTTAATAATTTTTCCTGTACCATGACAACGTGTACATGGACGCACATTAACCATTTGGCCAAACATTGTGTTCTGCGTTACACGCACCTCACCGGTACCATGACACTCGCTACAAGTATCAACACTTGTACCTGGTTCAGCACCTTTACCATGACAAACATCACACTCTTCCTCACGGTTTAGGTTAACTTCCTTTTCACAGCCAAAAGCAGCTTCTTCAAATTTTATCTCTAAATCCATGCGTAAGTCTGCTCCCGGGCGGGGGCCATTATCTGCCCTACCACGGTTGCTGCGACCTTGTCCACCAAAAAACATATCGAATATATCGTCCATACCTTGTCCGCCAAACCCTTGACCGCCGCCAAATCCTCCAAAGCCTCCACCGAATGGATTTCCTTGGGCTCCGCCTCCATTTTGAAAAGCGGCGTGACCATATTGGTCATAGGCAGCACGTTTTTGCTCATCTGATAAAACGCTATAAGCTTCAGAGCATTCTTTAAACTTTTCAGCAGCTGCAGGATTGTCCTTATTCACATCAGGATGATACTGACGTGCAAGCTTACGATATGCTTTTTTTATTTCATCTGCAGTAGCACCTTTAGCTACTCCCAGCACGTCATAATAATCTCTCTTATCCAAAATAGCACCATCCCATTTGAAACAATTTTTAAAATTTAAACTATTCACCAAAATGCACGAAAAACCGTGGCCTTCATAGCGAGACTATACTATATTAGTATGTCTCGCTACGAAAACGCAAGGTTTGCACAGCAGAGGGGTAAATATCGTGAATTTTAATTATTTTTTATCTTTCTCATTTACAACTTCTGCATCAACTACATCATCATCATTTTTCTTGCTGTCAGCACCTGCAGAACCGGTATCAGATCCCTCAGCACCCTTAGCTGCTTCGGTTTGTTTATACAACTCAGCTGACAATTCATACAACGGCTTAGTCAAAGCTTCAGTATCTGCTTTAATCTTGTCGTTATCTTGACCCTTTAAAGTTTCCTTCAAAGTTGCCAATGCTTCTTGCACTTTTTTAACTAAATCCTCATGTCCTTTACCTTCCATATCCTTGCAAGTCTTTTCAGCTTGGTAGCATAGGGAATCAGCTTGGTTACGTACTTCTACGCTTTCTTTGCGTTTCTTATCTGCTTCGGCATTAGCTTCTGCTTCTTTAACCATCTTTTCTACTTCATCCTTATTCAAACTGCCGGAAGAAGTAATAGTGATTTTTTGTTCTTTGCCTGTACCAAGGTCTTTGGCACTAACATTAACAATGCCGTTAGCATCAATATCGAAAGCAACCTCTACCTGAGGTACTCCACGAGGAGCTGCCGGAATACCGCCTAATTCGAAACGTCCAAGAGTTTTGTTATCAGCTGCCATTTCACGCTCGCCTTGCAATACATGAATATCAACAGCAGGTTGGTTATCTGCAGCCGTAGAGAATACTTGCTTACGAGAAGTAGGTATTGTAGTATTACGATCAATAATCTTTGTAAACACGCCACCTAAAGTTTCAATACCCAAGGATAACGGAGTCACATCAAGAAGCAACACATCTTTAACATCACCGGCTAATACACCCGCTTGGATAGCGGCACCAACTGCCACACATTCATCTGGATTTACACCATGTGCAGGTTCTTGACCCAACACTTTTTTAATAGCATCTTGAACAGCAGGGATTCTGGAAGAACCACCAACAAGCAATACCTTTGCGATGTCTTTAGCTTCTAGTTTTGCATCTGCCAAAGCTTTTTTAGTTGGTACAACCGTTCTCTCGACCAAATCAGCCGTCATTTCATCGAATTTTGCGCGAGTCAAATCCATATCCAAATGTTGAGGTCCGTCAGCACCTGCCGTAATAAACGGTAAGTTGATATTAGTGGTCAACATATTAGACAATTCTATTTTGGCTTTTTCAGCGGCTTCACGAATACGTTGCATAGCCATCTTATCAGGAGTCAAATCTATACCTGTATTTTTTTTGAATTCGTCAGTCATCCATTTCATAATGCGTTCATCAAAATCATCGCCACCCAAATGAGTATCACCATTAGTAGCTTTTACTTCAAATACGCCGTCGCCCATTTCCAAAATAGACACATCAAAAGTTCCGCCGCCTAAGTCGTAAACAAGAACAATATGATCGTCTGTTTTATCGATACCATAAGCAAGTGCGGCTGCTGTTGGTTCATTAATAATACGCAAAACATCTAAGCCTGCAATCTTGCCGGCATCTTTTGTTGCTTGACGTTGACTATCGCTAAAATAGGCAGGAACCGTAATAACTGCTTGAGTAACTGTTTCTCCTAAATATTTTTCAGCGTCACCTTTCATTTTTTGTAAAATCATAGCTGAAATTTCTTCCGGAGAATATTTTTTGTCATCAATAGCTACTTTATAGTCAGTACCCATATGACGTTTAATAGAACTTATTGTTCTCTCTGGATTAGAAATAGCTTGACGTTTAGCCAATTGACCAACTAAGCGCTCGCCACCCTTACTGAATCCAACCACAGACGGAGTTAAACGACCACCTTCTTGTGTTGAAATAACAGTAGGCTCGCCACCTTCCATTACTGCTACAACAGAATTTGTTGTACCCAAATCAATACCAATTATTTTAGACATCTTAAATTCCTCCCTATCATTATGTTTAATTTTAATTTATATGAAAATCTCAGCCTTACGAGATTATCAGCTAACCTTTAGTTACTACTCTAACTTTACTATGACGGATTATACGATTATTAATCTTGTACCCTTTTTCCAACACCAAATCAATAGTGTCTTCAGGTAGTTCAACATTTTCTGCTCGCATAATGGCCTCATGAAATTCAGGATTAAATTTCTCTCCTTGAGACGGAATCTCTACAACATTCAATTCTTTTAGGGCCTGTTCAAACTGCTTGTGAATCTTTTCTAGGCCAAGTCTGATGGTTTCACTGTCAGGGGACTTTGCAATACTTTCTTCTGCTCTTTCAAAATTATCCAAAACCTTTAAGAACTTGCCTACCACACCAGCCGTAACAAACCCTGCCAATTGTGTTTGTTCTTCATTATTCCGGCGCCGCAAATTGTCAAAATCAGCTTGTAACCGCAATAACTTGTTTTGTAAATCTTCAATTTTGCTATCTCTTTCATCCACTTGAGGCGGTGCCTCAGTACTTGTTTCTTCCTGAGCTTTAGCAGTATCATCAACAGCAATTGCTGCTTCTTCTGCTGCCAATTCCTCTGTAGGGATCGTATTCTCTTTGTCACCATGTTCTTTGTTCTGCACTGTTGTTCCTCCTCGTTTATTTAGGTCTTTGCTTTATCGAAAACTACTTGCAGATACTTGTGAAGATAATCCATAACGGATATAACCTTACAATACTCCATTCTAGTAGGTCCTAACACTGCCATTGTCCCAACCACCTGGCCGTTTAGCCTATAAGTAGCTTGAACCATGCTGCAATCTTGAATACTGGTAAATTTATTTTCGCTGCCTATGGTAATGCGTAATCCTGAATTTTCTCCAGCATTGAGCATATCTTTCAATAGCTTTTCTTCTTCCAAAACGCCTAAGAGTTCTTTTATTCTATCCGCATCTCTAAATTCAGGTTGATTAAATAATTGCTTTGTCCCTCCTAGGAACATTTTTTGCTCTTGTTGTCCTGCGCTCATTTGTTGTACTGCCTTAAGTAGTGACGTGAACAACATTTTATCCCCTGATAAATCAACATATAACTCTTCCAACATATTTCCCTTAATATTGCTAAGTTTCATGCCATGAAGTTTATTGCTAATTCTCTGGGCCAAATAATCCATTTCATCTTGTTTCATTCCTAGCGGAATATCAACAACGCAATTATCAATGTTACCATCGTCAGTAATCAAGCAAAGAATCGCACGGTTGCGATCAAGTGGTAAAAACCGCATATAAGAGAAACTACTGCTGCTATCCCGATTGGTCAATACCATGGAAACATTTTTGCTCATTCTGGAAAGAATTTTGGCTGTAGATTGAAAAATATCATCTATGCTTCTTACACGTTCACGGTACCAACCATCTATGAGCGCTCGATCATTATCGGTTAAGGCTCCCGGTGAAATCATAGAATCAACATAGAATCTGTAAGCCTGTGCTGAAGGCACACGCCCTGCCGATGTATGTGGCTGTTCCAGAAATCCTAAAAGCTCCAAATCACTCATTTCATTACGAATAGTAGCTGGGCTTATGCCCAAATCATATTTACGTGCAATAGTGCGTGAACCCACAGGTTCGGCAGTAGCAATGTAGTCCTCTATGACTATTTGTAAAATTTTCTTTTTTCTATCTGTCAACATCATTGCACTCTCCTTGCCTGTCGTTGTTAGCACTCTCTTGTGTAGAGTGCTAACACCTTGATATAAAGATACTCCTTCTTTCCCTAGTTGTCAATACTTTATAGCATTTTTTACAAAAATTTTTCAAATACTTGGTTGCCGAATTTCATGCCAAAATCAGTTAAATGCATAGTCCTTTGTAACCTGTCAATTTCCATAAAGCCCTTACTTTGGCACTCGCTAATTTCTTTTTTATAAATTTCCCTAATATCGATAGCAAATCTTTCCTCAGCTACCGCTAAATTTACCCCATAACTTGTTCTTAATCCCATAAAAATATATTCTGCTAATCTGGTTTCTATGTCCAATTTTTCCGTTTCCGGTGTCTTGCCTTGCAAATATTCTTCAATATTATTAGAATTTGTAATCCGCGCTTGCCCATCAAAAGAGCATGCGGATAGCCCCAACCCCAAATAAGGTAAATATTGCCAATATACCAAATTGTGCCTAGATTCTTCACCTATACACGCATAATTAGATATTTCATAACGTTTATAACCTTGCTGTGGCAAATATTTGGTAACGCAATCATACATATCACCACTGTCATCTTCACTTGGCAAAATCAGCTTACCAACATCCAAATAGTTGCATAATGGTGTTCCTTCTTCTACTACAAGACCGTACACAGACATATGTTTTATTCCTTGTAAAACAAGGGTTTGTAATGAATCAGTAACAGATTTTAAGGTTTGACTCGGATAGCCATAAATTAGATCCGCGCTAATACGTGAAAATCCAGCCTCTCCGGCCAGCTTAATAGCTTCCCTAGCTTGAAGAGAAGTGTGTACTCTCCCCATGGCCCTAAGTTCTTCATCCTGCATGGATTGTATGCCAAAACTAATACGATCAAAACCCAGTTGTCGATATGTGCTCAGACTCTCTAAAGAAATCGTGCCGGGATTTGCTTCAATGGTAGCCTCAAGAGGTTTTTGCCATAATCCATTGTTTTTTAAAGTCCCTACTATTTTGGCAATATCTTCCAATGGCAAAACCGACGGAGTTCCTCCGCCAAAATAAATAGTAGCCTGTGGATTTACAGGAAAACTCAAGGCTCTTTGTTGTATTTCTTGGCAAAGGTTATCTGTGTACTTTGCCATCGTTTCCCTATCTTGCTGGGGAAACGAGGCAAAATCGCAATATAAACATTTTTGCAAACAAAAAGGGATATGTATGTATATCCCCTGAATTTGTTCCCAGTTATTCATGGTAAAACCTCTTTTTAAAATATTAGCATTTTTATTTATTATCATCCATTTTTAATATGGCCATAAATGCTTCCTGTGGCAATTCGACTGTTCCGACTTGTTTCATACGTTTCTTGCCTTCTTTTTGCTTTTCCAACAACTTATGCTTACGTGAGATATCTCCACCATAACACTTAGCCAACACGTCTTTGCGCATAGCACTAACTGTTTCCCTAGCAATAACTTTATTGCCAATAGCGGCCTGCACGGGAATCTCAAACATCTGCCTAGGAATAAGCCCACGTAGTTTTTCTACCAGCTGTCGTCCGCGATATGTTGCTCTTTCCCTATGTACAATTGCAGATAGGGCATCTACCGGTTCACCATTTAGAAGAATATCAACCTTAACTAGATTAGATGGCTTATAACCGTGTAACTCATAATCTAAAGAGGCATAACCGCGAGAACAGGACTTTAGTTTATCAAAATAATCATAAATTATTTCGCTTAGTGGCAAGGAATAGTGAATCATAACTCTGGATTCATCTAAATATGTCATATTGTCATATTCACCACGTTTTTCTTGCGAAAGTTCCATTACTGCTCCAACATAATCCTTAGGAACGATAATTGTAGCATTCACAAATGGTTCCTCCACGTGATCAATAACGGTAGGATCTGGGAACAAGGAAGGATTATCAACCATTTCCACTGTGCCGTTAGTGCGGAAAACTTCATATATAACATTGGGTGCCGTAGTCAAAAGTGATAGATTATATTCTCGTTCTAAGCGTTCTTTCATAACATCCATATGCAATAAACCTAAGAAACCGCAACGAAAACCAAAACCTAAAGCCACTGAAGTTTCCGGTTCAAAAACTAAAGAAGCATCATTTAATTGTAATTTTTCCAAAGCATCACGTAAATTATCATAATCAGAGTTATCTAAAGGATAAAGGCCGCAATATACCATTGGTGTTGCCTTCCGATAGCCTGGCAATGGAATGTCTGCAGGATTATCGTTATTGGTTACGGTATCGCCTACACGGGCATCACGCACGTTTTTAATCCCTGCGGCAAGAAAGCCTACCTGTCCTTCTTCCAATATATCTATAGAAACAGGTTTAGGAACAAAGCATCCTACCTCCGTAACTTCAAAAACTTTTCCTGTAGCCATCATTTTAATACGCATACCTTTGCGTATATTGCCATTAATAACTCTGACATAAAGAACTACGCCTTTGTAAGCATCAAATTTGGAATCAAAAACCAAAGCTTGTAACGGTTTTGAGCAATCACCATGGGGAGCGGGAATTCTCTGCACTATAGCTTCCAAAACTTCATCAATACCCATTCCTGTTTTGGCACTGCACAAAATAGCCTCAGAGGCGTCTATGCCAAGGATTTCTTCAATCTCATGTTTTACTCTTTCTGGGTCAGCACTTGGCAAATCCACCTTATTAATAACAGGTATAATTGCTAAGTCATGCTCCATAGCTAAATAAACATTGGCCAAGGTCTGCGCTTCAATACCTTGAGTTGCATCAATAACCAAAAGAGCGCCTTCGCAGGCTTGTAAGGCGCTGGACACTTCATACGTAAAATCCACATGGCCCGGTGTATCTATTAAGTTGAGCATGTACTCCTTGCCATCTTTTGCTTGATATTCTAAACGTACTGCTTGCGCTTTAATAGTAATTCCTCGTTCTCTTTCCAAATCCAGAGAATCCAGAATTTGTTCTTCCATCTCACGCTTAGATAATGTACCTGTTGTTTCAATCAAACGATCTGCTAAGGTTGACTTACCATGATCAATATGAGCAATAATGGAAAAATTTCTAATTGTTTCTTGTGACATATACACATACTCCTTACATTTATACCTAAATTATCTCTTACAAGTGTTGATTATTATAACATTTATAACGCTTTGCAAGCAAGTATAGGGGGTAATATTAGAAATATCTCTTGCCAAAATTACCTACTCGTGATAAAATTCATGGGTAAAGTAATTTTTAGGAGGTGAATTTCGTTGCCAAACATTAAATCTTCGATTCGTAGTGTAAAAACCGATGCAGAACGTCGTGCTGCTAACGGCCCTGTTAAAGCTACTCTTCGTACTGCTTCTCGTAAAGTTTTAGCTGTAGCTGCTGAAGGTAACAAGGAAGAAGCGCAAGCATCTCTTGTTAGTGCATCCGGTTTACTTGATAAAGCTGCTCGTAAAGGTATTGTTCACAAGAACGCGGCTGCCCGTAAGAAATCTAGATTAGCTAAAAAAGTTAATGCTTTAAAATAATAAAAACCTGCTCATACGAGCAGGTTTTTTTATGTCTATTACATAGCCTTTTTCGCCTTACGCTCTTTTTTTATTTCGCCTTTAGTTTTACCGCTATCACCCAACTTTTGTTCAATAGCTCTATTAATGGCATTCAATACACCTAAAATAGAAGCTAAGTTAATATTACTAGCAATACCTATACCAAAAATATGCCCGTCACCCGGAACTTTAAGTTCAATATAGGAAATAGCCTTGGAATCACTGCCCCGTGAAATAGCATGCTCATGATAATTAATAAATTCATAGCCTTCTACCCCTATCGCTTGCAGTGCATTAAAAAATGCATCAATAGGGCCATTACCTATACCGCTAATTTCAGTAGTAACGCCTTTCACTGCTACTGTGCCTTCAAAATGGGTATGAGTCTCTTCATCGGTGCTATCAGATTCTTCATATACCTTATGTTTGCCTAAGCTGTATACGCCTTTAAAATCTACGTACTCTTTGTTAAACAATTCAACGATTTGAATAGAGCTCAGTTCATCCCCAAACGCATCAGCAGCAGCTTTTACTACATTACCAAATTCAGGATGCATTTCTTTGGGCAAATGATAGCCTACTGCCTGTTGCAAAACGAACGCTGCCCCTCCTTTTCCTGACTGACTATTAATGCGTATTACCGGTTCATATTCACGATTTACGTCAGCCGGATTTATGGGCAGGTAAGGCACTTCCCAATAAGGACTTTTCGTGTTGGCCATATATTCAAAGCCCTTGCGTATAGCGTCTTGATGTGAGCCTGAAAAAGCTGTAAATACCAATTCTCCTGCATAGGGGTGACGTTCGTGCACCCGCATTTTAGTGACTTTCTCACAAACTTCCTTTATTTCCCTTATATTGGAAAAGTCTAGCTTCGGATCTATATTTTGCGTATACATATTTAAGGCCAAAGTAACAATATCTACATTACCCGTACGTTCACCATTACCAAACAATGTGCCCTCTACTCTATCACCACCTGCCATTAATGCTAGTTCCGTAGCGGCAACACCTGTTCCACGATCATTATGTGGATGAAGACTTATAGTCGCTGCTTTGCGATTTTTTAATTTTGAACAAAAATATTCAATTTGGTCTGCGTAAGTATTTGGCGTTGACATTTCAACGGTAGAAGGTAAGTTCAAAATAACAGGATGTTCTTCTGTTGCTTCTAAAACATCCATAACTGCCTCGCAAATTTCTACAGCAAAATCCATTTCTGTACCTGTAAAACTTTCAGGAGAATATTCATACCTAATATTCATACCGCTATTTGCAACTTCTTCTTTTGTCAATTGATGAATTAATTTAGCTCCATCTACCGCAATTTTTATAATCCCAGCCTTCTCCTCTTTAAAAACAACTTTCCTCTGCAGCGCAGAAGTTGAATTGTAGAAATGGACTATAACATTTTTTGCACCTTTAACTGCCTCAAAAGTACGCTTAATCAGTTCTGGGCGAGCTTGTACTAAAACCTGCACCGTAACATCATCAGGTATATAGTTTTGTTCAATCAAGGTACGGATAATTTCAAACTCGGTATCGGAAGCCGACGGAAAACCTACTTCTATTTCCTTAAAACCAATATCCAGCAAAGTCTTAAATAGTAAAAGTTTTTCTTCCATTTGCATAGGGGTAACCAAAGCTTGATTTCCATCACGCAAATCAACGCTGCACCAAATAGGTGCCTTCGTTATTTTTTTACTTGGCCATTTCCTGTCAGCAATATTCAATTCATTAAACGGGACATACTTCTTAATAGGTGCTTTCATCTATAACTCCTCCTTTAGTTGAGGGCGAAAAAAATCCCGCCCCATACAAAGTATAGGGGCGGGGAATATTCCACGCGGTACCCCCCTAATTCGGCTGCTACTAAAGCAAGCAACCCTCTCGACCTCCAACAAGGCCCTGGCATTTAACGATGCCACTCGTCTTATTCTACATATCAAATAAGCAACTCGGGGATGAGTATACACATAAAAACAACCATCGGCTTTCACCAAGCGCCGACTCTCTATAGGCTTGTCCATCATGTCTTGTTCCCGTCAAAGTCTTTGTAGTAAACAACATTTATGATTATGCTAAACATTATAAGTATAAATGCAACAGTTGTCAATAAAAACAAAGCATTATTTATTGACAATAACATAGCAAAAGCGTAGAATATGTTCATAATCCTGTAGTAAACCGAAGTAAACATAATTGATGACTACAACGCTGGGGTAGCTATTGGAAGTGTGTGCATGTGTGCAGCATGCGCATTTTTTGTTGTATTTTCTGACTGCTTGACTTCCCTTATTTAATTGCTCTTTGTCCCACGCACATTAGCCATTCTAGTGATGCTCGTTGTATAATCGGTTTCTTGCCATTTTCTTTTTATGGGGTGTTTTAAAAACTTAATTTACAATGAAAAAGTAAAATTAAAGGAGAGATTATGATGAACAAATTTATTAAAGCCATAATTACCACGGCATTATGCGTTACTGCACTAGCAGCAATGGGCTGCGGTGGTGCAAAAAGTCCTGAAAAACAATTAGATACCTCCAAACCTATTAAGATTGGTGTAACCCCGGGGCCACACGCCGAAATAATGGAAAACGTAAAAAAAATGGCTGAAAAACAAGGTTTGAAAATCGAACTGATGGAGTTTTCTGATTATGTTACTCCCAATACCGCTTTAGCCCAAGGTGAACTTTGGGGGAACTGTTTCCAGCACAAACCTTTCTTAGATGCCACGTTAAAAAAAGAACCAAAATTTGATTTAGTTAGTGCTTTTCCTACTGCTTTGTTCCCTATTGGCATTTATTCCAATAAATTAAAACCAGGAGATAAAATCCCTGATGGAGCAACGATTGCTATTCCCAATGATCCATCTAACGGTTCTCGTTCTATTTTACTTTTAGCGAATGCCGGCCTTATTAAGGTGAAAGATATAAAAAATATTGACACTTCTTTGCATGATATTACCGAAAACCCACATAACTATAAAATTATTGAATTAGAAGCTGCCGCCATTCCAAGAAGCTTGGATGATGTTACTTGCGCTGCAATTAATACTAATTATGCACTATCAGCACACTTAAATCCTGCTAAAGACGCCCTGTTGCGTGAGACGGCTGATTCCTTCTATGTAAATATTTTTGCTGTCAGGAAAGAAACTTTAAAAGATCCACGCTTAGAACAATTAAGAAAAATTTATCAATCCAAAGAAAATGCCCAGTTTATCTTAAATCATTTTCCCGGCTCTGTATCTATTGGTTGGAAGGAATAAAGGGGTGCTCGCATGAATCAGGACGAACACATCGATGAAATGTGGCAACAATTTCACTCTATTCCGGAACCTGCTTTTAAAGAAGTTAAAACTGCTGCTTTAGCTGCAAAAATCCTGCAACAAGCCGGTTATGAGGTAACTTCAGGGGTTGGCGGTACCGGTGTAATTGGTATCCTAGATAGCCATGAACCAGGTCCTGTTGTTGGGCTGCGCTCTGACATGGATTGCTTAATATTCACAGAAAATTACAAAGAAATTGGTATACACGCCTGCGGTCATGATGCTCATATGTCTATTGTTTTAACTGTAGCCGAAATGCTGGCAAAAAATGGTATTAAATCCGGCAAAGTAAAAATTGTAATGCAACCTGCCGAAGAAATTGGGCGTGGCGCCAGAACGCTTCTATCCACAGGAGTTATTGATGATATTGACTATCTTCTAGGCCTTCATCTTATGCCAAAAGAATTAGCGGCTTCAGGCCAGATAGTAGCTCAGATACATTGGACTGCCTGCACACTGCTAGAGGCAGAAATTTCGGGACAGACTGCTCATGGTTCCATGCCTAATTTAGGCATTAACGCCATTGATATTGGTTGCTCTATTATTAATACTATTAACGCCATCCACATGAATCCTTTGGAAAGTTGGAGTGTAAAACCTACCCGTTTTCAAACAGGGGAAGGCGCGCTTAATGCCATATGTGATTCCGCTACCTTAGGCTTTGATTTGCGAACTACCAAAAATTCAGAAATGGAAATACTAAAAGCTAAAGTGTTTAATATTGTGAAAAAAACTTCCGAACTTTATGGTGCCCAAGCAAAAATTAAATTGGTTGGTTCCTGTCCCGGTTCTGAAGATGATTTAGACATTTTAGAATTAATAAAAACAGCTATTATTGCAGAGGTTGGTAGTACAGGCCTAATCCTTGAACGTACCACAACTGTCGGTGAAGATTTAAATTTTTATTATCAGTTCAGACCCAAACTAAAAACAGGTTTTATTGGATTAGGGTGTAATCTTACCCCAGGACTACACGACCGCAATATGCATTTTAATCACAAAGATTTAATCCATGGTGTAAATGTTTTATACAGTCTTGTTAACAGTCTTTTAAAGTTTGAAAAAGAATAAATAAAAATACCGTGCACTTAACTTGTGCACGGTATTTTTTAACGTTCTTCGCGATCGTAGGGAACACCAAGGGATTGTGGAGCAGCCAGTCTTCCACCCCTTTTGATTAAAACTAAAATAAGCACTAAAATTGTGAAAATATATGGAAGCATGTTTAAAATAAAAATTGAAACAGGTATACCAAGTACTTGCAAATGGAACCCCAAAGCATCTATGCCTCCAAAAAGGTAAGAACCAGCCAAAGCGCGCCAAGGATCCCACAAAGCAAAAATAACTAAAGCCACGGCAATCCACCCACGGCCTGCTGTCATATTTTCCAGCCAGCAAGGTGCATAGGCCAAAGAAAGGTATGCTCCCCCCAAGCCCGCCAATGCTCCGCCTATAACAACGTATATATAGCGAAGCCCAAAAACATTAATACCGACAGCATCTAAAGCAGCCGGGTTTTCTCCTAAAGCACGTAAAAACAGTCCGGCTCTTGTTTTATATAAATAAAAAGCCGCCAATAATACTAGAGCATAGCTAAGATAAACTAAAGCGTCCTGCTTAAATAAAACAGGCCCTATAATAGGTATCTTGCTCAAAAAAGGAATTGGTAATTTTTCAAAAGTTTGTTCCGGCCTCATACCAACATAGGCTTTACCCAAGTAACTACTAAGGCCGGAGCCAAACAAGGCAAGGGCCAATCCGCTAACAACTTGGTTAGCTCTTAAAGTAATCGTTAAGTAAGCATGTATTAGCGCCATAAGTGCACCGGCAAACAAAGCAACGCCTACACCCAACCAAGGACTGTGAAAGGTTACTGAAGCCATAAATCCAGTAGCTGCACCGACTAGCATCATCCCATCAACACCAAGATTAGTAATACCTGCACGCTCTGTAATTAACTCACCCAAAGCAGCAAATAATATAGGTGTTCCAGCCGTAATAGAAGCGGCTAAAATAGAAATAAGCAAGGTCTCATTCATTTTTTTCGCCTTCCTTACTACTAGTAAATTTTATTTCATATTTAGTCAAAATTTCTGACCCAACCACAAAGAATAACATTGCCCCTTGTAGCATAGTTGCCGTTGCAGAGGGCATACCCATAGTCTGTAACATAAAACCACCTACATGAATAATTGCGAATAAAAAAGCTACCCCAATGATGGCAATAGGATGTAATCTAGCTAACCAAGCAACAATAATTGCGGTATACCCATAGCCCGGGCTTATACCTGGCTGTAATTTACCTACTACGACACTTACTTCTACCATTCCAGCTATACCACAAAGCGCACCTGATATAAACATTGTCAATAAAACATTGCTTTTAATATTGATTCCTGCATAACGAGCTGCCACTGGATTTGAGCCTATTACTAAAGTTTCATAGCCCCATTTGGACTTTTTGAAAATAATCCAAAGGACAGCGGCAATAAGCAACACGAAAAAAATACCATAGTGTACTCTTAAAGAGCCAAAAGTTGGTAACATTGCAGATTGCGGGAAAGCAGCTGTTAAAGGAAAGTTTTTACCATTGGGATCTCTCCAAGCACCATATACTAAAAAATCCACCCATAAAATACCTATGTAGTTCATCATCAAAGTGGAAATTATTTCATCCACCTGCCATTTTGTCTTAAACCAACCGGCAAGGAGTCCCCATAATCCACCACCAAGAGCACCCATAATAATCATTGTCGGAATCATAAGCATAAAAGGTAAATTAGGGAAAGAAAGAGGAATCCAGGTTGCCGCGCAAGCACCCATGTAGAACTGCCCTTCCGCTCCAATATTCCACAAATGCATACGGAAAGCTACCGCTATGCCAAGTCCACACAAGGCCAAAGGAATCATCTTGACAAAAGTTTCTGAAATTCCATATTCAGAACCCAAAGCACCTAAAAACATGGCAGAATAAACTTCGACAGGATCTCGACCTGTTAAAACAAAAAATATAGCACAAAAAAACAAGGACGCTAAAATAGCAACAATAGGAATTAGAGTCTGAGATACAAGATTGGGAGCTAAGCTTTTTTGTAACTTTATTCTCATACACTCTCCCCCTTGTCTTCTACTACCCCTGCCATTAATGAACCAACTCGCTCCATGTCCAGATCTTTAATCAGAAATTCTCCTAGAATTTTGCCACTAAAAATAACTCCCACTCTATCTGAAAGTTCGGCAATCTCTTCTAGTTCTTCAGAAACAAGGATAATTGCTGTGTTGGCTTCTTTAAGTTGCAGTAACAATTTGTGAACTGATTCAATTGCACCAATATCTAATCCTCGCACAGGATATAAAACTATCATGAGTTTGGGTTTAGAAGCAATTTCACGCCCTAACAACAATTTTTGCAAGTTACCGCCACTCATCATTTTAACAGGTTGGAAAATTGAACCCATGCGTACGTCAAATTTTTCAACTATAGCTTTAGTAGCCGCTACCGCCGCCTGTTCTTTTATCCACCAGCCTTGTGAATATTTTGGCTTATCATATTCTTTTAATATTACGTTTTCACAAGAATTTAAGCTTGGCACTAAGCCCATGCCCAATCTGTCTTCCGGCACATAGCTAATTCCCCGCTCAATCATATTTTTAGGGGACATCCCCGTAATTTCTTCGCCATAAAATTTGATGTTACCACTCTTTACCGGTCTTAAGCCTGCCAAAACTTCTGCTAATTCTCGTTGCCCATTTCCGGAAACTCCTGCAATACCATAGATTTCTCCTGCTCTGACCTTTAATGACAGCCCATTGAGACCAAGTGTACCCACATCATTCAATGCGGAAATATCATCTATTTCCAAAACAGTTTCTCCTAATGCTTCTCCCTTTGTTCCACTTTGCGCTACGCTAATTTTCCTACCTATCATCATCTCAATCAAACCATAGCGATTAGTGTCATTACGATCAAAACAACCAGCTACCTTACCTGCTCGCAAAACAGTAATTTTGTCCGCAAGTTCTAAAACTTCATTTAATTTATGTGAAATAAAAACTACTGCACATCCATCATTTGCCATTTTTCTCAAATTAAGGAAGAGTTCTTTGGTTTCTTGTGGTGTCAAAACAGCAGTAGGCTCATCCAAAATTAATACTTTGGAATTGCGATAAAGCATTCTGAGAATCTCAACTCTTTGCTTTTCACCTACCGATAGCTGCCAAACATAACTCCTTGGATTTACGCTCATACCATACTTTTCGCCTAATTTTTCAATATCCTCAACAACTTCTTCTTGTGACAAAAGGAATGAATTAGATGACTGGCTCAAAGCAATATTTTCTGCCACAGTAAACGATTCTATAAGTTTGAAATGTTGATGTACCATGCCAATACCGCTATCAATGGCATCTCTTGGAGATGCAAATTTCTTTTCTTCGCCACATACACTAATAAAACCCTCTGTAGGGCGATATAAACCTGTCAGTATGCTCATTAAAGTTGTTTTCCCTGATCCATTTTCGCCTAATAAAGCATGTATCTGTCCTGAATGCAAATCAAGATTAATTTGATCATTGGCAGTAACTCCCGGAAAACGTTTTACAATATTGCGCATGCTAATTAAAGGTATCCCTGCCATAATCATCTCTCCTTAACACCTTAAATGACATAGGAATCGACAACTGTATTGCCGATTCCTATGACCTCATTTTAAATATTATTTGCTAATATAGCCGTCTACGCCTTCTACAAACCAATCAATTTTGAGAAGATCAGCATCTGACATTATTTGTCCTTGTTCTACACGTACTTTACCATCTTGGTCCTTAATAGGGCCGGCAAACGGATTTAACTTACCACTAATAATATCTTGCTTAGCTTGATTAACAAGAGTTCTCGTAGCCTCTGGAACCATGGGTCCATAGGGAGCAATATCTACTACATTATCTTTCATAGAACCCCAATAAGCGCCACTCTTCCAAGTACCTGCTTGAACTTCTTTGATAACCTTTTCATAATAAGGGCCCCAATTCCAAATAGCAGAAGTCAGAACAGCCTTAGGAGCAGCTTTGCTCATGTCCATGTTATAACCGATACTCCATTTACCACGTTCTTCAGCTGCCAATTGTGGCCCAACAGTATCTTGATGCTGAGTAATAACATCAGCACCTGCATCTATTAAAGTTAATGCAGCTTGTTTTTCTTTAGCAGGATCATACCAAGTATTTGACCAAATAACCTTTACTATGGCTTTAGGATTAACTGCTTTTACACCAAGAGTAAAAGCATCAATACCACGAACAACTTCAGGAATAGGAAATGCCGCTACATATCCAATAATATTACTTTGTGTTTGTTTTCCTGCAACCATACCGGTCAAATAACGTGCTTGATAAATTCTTCCGAAGTAATTTCCCATATTGCTTGCAGTCTTATAACCTGAGCAGTGCATGAAAATTGTATCCGGATATTTTTTTGCCACGTTTACCATAGAATCCATATAACCAAAGCTAGTTGCAAAAATTACTTTATTTCCCTGAGAGGCTAATTGCGTAATAACACGCTCAGCATCAGCACCATCGCCAACATTCTCTACATATGATGCCTCTACATTCTTGTTGTCTTTCAACAATGCTAAACGGCCATTGCTATGTGCATTAGTCCAACCACCATCATTAATTGAGCCATTATGTACAAAAGCTACCTTGGTTTTACCACCCTTGTCAGTATCTTTCTTGCCGCTACCACAACCAGCTACTGCTAAACTGCCGACCAACAAACAACTTAACAAAACTCTTTCCCACTTAGAAAACATACACATACACTTCCTTAGCTCAAATTTTTTCGCTACCGCGTTAATTTCAGATACACTATATTATACCTCAAACAATCCCGTTGCTCAATCAATATTTTTGGCGTTACTTCTTTAAGGGTAACGTGGTATATACTAGGCTGCTAGCCCTCTATTCCTCATTGCTCCGTTTTTATTAAGGAAAAATTTTAATTTGAGCTAAAGTATAATTGTAAATATTGTAACATTATAAAACAAAACACCTTACCTAAAATTAATTGGCAAGGTGTTTTGTTTTATATAGCGCCTAATTCCTGGCGCAGCTTCTTAATATCTTCATTTTCCAAATATTCATCATAAGTATACTTGCGATCCAAACAACCATTTGGGGTCATCTCTATCACGCGATTACAAACAGTTGAGAGAAGTTGATGATCATTAGAACGCAAAAGCAGAGTTCCCTTCAAATCAACCAATCCATTATTCAGTGATGTAATAGACTCCAAATCCAAATGATTTGTAGGCTCATCCATCAGCAAAACATTGGCCCCGGAAAGCATCATTTTGGCGAACATACAACGCACCTTTTCTCCACCGGAAAGTACGTTAGCTTCTTTTTGTGTTTCTTCACCGGCAAATAACATACGTCCTAAAAATCCGCGCAAGAAAGTCTCTTCCGGATCTTTGGAATATTGTCTTAACCAATCAACCAAATTGTCGCTAGTGGCAAAATACTTGCCGTTGTCCTTGGGCAAATAGGCTTGAGTAGTAGTTATACCCCATTTTAATTCCCCTGTATCAGGTTCCATTTCTCCCATAAGTATTTGCATAAGAGCTGTTTGTGCTTGCCCATTGCCACCAATAAGAGCTACTTTGTCACCTTTTTCCAAACTAAAAGTTAAGTCTTTAAAAAGAACTTCGCCATCTAAAGTTTTGGATAAATCAGTTACAGTTAGAATATCGTCCCCAGCTTCGCGATCAGGTTTAAAGTTGATATATGGATAGCGTCTGGTAGATGGTCTAATGTCATCAAGTTCAATTTTGTCCAAAAGTTTTTTACGCGAAGTAGCTTGCTTTGATTTGGAAGCATTCGCACTAAAACGTTGCACAAAAGTTTGCAATTCTTTTATTTTATCTTCTTTTTTCTTATTAGCATCTCTAGCCATTTGCAAAGCCATTTGACTTGACTCTTGCCAAAAATCATAGTTGCCAAAGAAAATACGTACATTACCAAAATCGAAATCGGCAATATGAGTACAAACTTGGTTTAAGAAATGACGATCATGAGAAACAACTAATACAATGTTAGGGAAAGACGCTAAAAAGTCTTCTAACCACTTAACAGAATCGTAATCCAGATTATTTGTAGGTTCATCCAAAAGCAGAATATCAGGTGTTCCAAATAAAGCTTGGGCTAAAAGTACACGGACTTTTTCTTTTCCGCTTAGCTCACTCATTTTCTTTTCGTGCAGCTCCGGTGCAACACCTAAGCCTGCCAGAAGACGCGCTGCTTCAGTTTCTGCATCCCAGCCATTTAGCTCGGCAAAATCTGCTTCCAGTTCGGAAGCACGTATACCGTCAGCATCGCTAAAATCCTCTTTAGCATAAAGCTCATCTTTTTCTACCATAATGTCATAAAGCTTCTTGTGTCCCATTATGACGGTTTTAAGTACTTCAAATTCATCATAAACATAGTGATCCTGTTGAAGAACAGCAAGGCGTTGTCCCTTATCTATAACAACATCGCCTGAACTAGGCTCTACTTCACCGGCCAAAATTTTCAGAAAGGTAGATTTGCCAGCGCCATTTGCGCCAATCAATCCATAACAATTTCCTTCAGTGAATTTTAAATTAACATCCTCAAATAATACACGCTTGCCAAATCTTAAAGCTAACCCTTGGGTTAAAATCATTACATAAATCTCCTTTGCTAAACAGATACTATGTATCTTACCATAAATATTTGCCTACGTCTAATCTTGTTTATAAAAGGAGTCTTGCAAAACCTGTAAAAGGCCAGCAAGACTCCTCATATTTTTTATACTTTTCTACACAGTTTTTCCCTTATATGGGCACAATTCCAGTAAGACACATTCACTACACAAGGGTTTCCTAGCCTTGCAAATATTGCGTCCATGCCAAATAAGCCAATGATGTGCATCGCTCCACTTATCTTTAGGTATTGCTTTCATCAGTTCTTGTTCTACTGCTAATGGATCTGGCCCCTTTGCCAAGCCCAGCCTATGTGAAACTCGGAAAACATGGGTATCTACTGCAATAGCTGGAATTCCATAAATCACGCTTGCAACTACATTAGCAGTTTTCTTGCCTACGCCCGGTAACGTCATAAGCTCAGCAATATTATTAGGAATAATACCATTAAAATCTATCAGCAACTTATGACAGGTTCCCAAAATATTTTTAGCCTTAGCACGAAATAATCCGCAATCATGTATAAGCTCTTCGAGTTTTGACTGTTCTAGTTCCGCCATTTTTTCCGGTGTATTGTAAGTAGGGAAAATACGCGCCGTTATTTTATTTACCCGCTCGTCAGTACATTGGGCAGACATAATAACAGCCACTAATAATTCAAAAGGTGAATTATAATTTAGAGCTGTTTTAGCCCCTGCATAATGTTCTTCTAAAGCCTCTAAAATTGCATCTTTTACTGCCTTTTTCATTAATTAGTCAAACTCCTAATTGGTGCCGGTATTCTTCCACCACGAGCAATGAATACATCCGGTTTAAAGGTATTTACTTTTATAATTGGGGCATAACCTAACAACCCGCCAAACTCTACGCTATCTCCAACCTTCTTGCCAGGTACAGGGATAAGACGAACAGCTGTAGTTTTATTATTAATCATACCAATAGCCGCTTCATCAGCAATTATAGCCGAAATTGTAGCAGCTGTAGTATCTCCCGGAATAGCAATCATATCCAAACCTACAGAACAAACACAAGTCATAGCTTCTAATTTTTCTAAGGTCAGACAGCCACACTCTACAGCGTGAATCATTCCGGCATCCTCACTAACCGGAATAAAGGCGCCGCTTAAACCACCCACATAGCTAGATGCCATTAAGCCCCCTTTTTTTACTGCATCATTAAGAAGTGCTAAGGCCGCAGTCGTCCCCGGACCACCACAACATTCCAAGCCAATTTCTTCCAATATATAGGCAACACTATCACCAACAGCCGGTGTAGGAGCCAAGGACAAATCAATAATACCAAACTGGGTATTAAGTCTCTTCGCTGCTTCTTGCGCAACCAATTGACCAACTCTGGTAATTTTGAAGGCAGTCTTCTTAATCGTTTCTGCCACAGCTCCAATGTCTTGTCCACGTACATCTTCCAAAGCACGTTTAACTACCCCAGGACCACTTACACCTACGTTAATAACGCTTTCCGGTTCCGTTACCCCATGAAAAGCTCCTGCCATAAAAGGATTATCAGGTACGGAATTACAAAAAATAACCAATTTAGCGCAACCTATGGCATCACGTGCAGCTGTTAAGCGTGCCGTTTCTTTAACTATTTGCCCCATTTGCCTTACAGCATCCATATTTATACCACATTTTGTCGAACCAATAGCGACAGAAGAACAAACTATATCTGTAGTGGCCAATGCTTCGGGAATAGAATTAATTAATATCTGATCACCTTTAGTATATCCTTTATCCACTAGGGCTGAAAAACCGCCAATAAAGTTTACACCGACTGCTTTAGCCGCTTTGTCCAAAGCCATAGCTAAAGGGACATAGCTTGTTGCATCGCAACTTTCCCCCACCATAGAAATAGGAGTAACAGAAATACGTTTGTGAATAATGGGAACACCCAACTCAGCTTCCAGATCCTCACCGGTCTTAACTAAATGTTCAGCCTTGGTAGTAATCTTGTCATAGATTTTTTGAGCTACAACATTAATATCAGGGTGAGAACAATCACGCAAGCTAATACCCATAGTAATAGTGCGTACATCTAAATTGTTCTCAGTTATCATTCTTGTGGTTTCTAAAACCTCTTTAATTGTAAACATGAACTGCCTCCCTATATACTATGCATAGCTGTGAATATATCTTCGTGCTGTGCTCTAATTTCAACTCCGATTTGTTTACCCAAAATGGTGGCTTTTTCTTTTAATTCTTGCAAAGATACACTGTCAGTCGCCATATCAGCAACAACTACCATATTAAAAAACCCATCAAGTATATTTTGGTTAATATTAAGAATGTTTACCCCATTATCAGCCAACAAACCACTGACCTTTGCTGTAATACCCACAGCATCTTTTCCTACTATTGTTACAACTATACGCATTTTCGCCCATCCTCTCATTTGTTAAGCTAAAGCTCCTAGGTTATCGCACTATTATACGATACTAACTCTAAGGTTTCAACGTATTTACCAATACTA
>JAAYAE010000112.1 GCA_012719555.1 Acholeplasmataceae bacterium
AACTCCAACCGTAATATGTACTACGTTTGCAAAGGAGGAAAGTTATGCAAAAACAATTAACTGAATTCTATTTAAGTCAATTATTGGATTGTCCAATATATGACAGTCTAGGAAAAATAGTCGGCAAAGTTAAAGATATTGCAGTTTTATGGAACGGCGGGATACCAAAAGTTACCGGCATTCAACATACCAGTGACAAACACAAAATGATTTCCGCCGACTGCGTTTTAAATTGGGACATTTTAACGGGTGTCAAGCTGGAAAATACTAGGGAACAATTGCCTATAGTTGATATACGACATGAAGAACTTTATATTGGACAGTGGTTACTTGATAAACAAATTATAGATTTAAATGGTTCCAAGCTTATGCGCGTAAATGATATATTATTATCTCGCAGAGAACAAGCAGGAAAACAACACTTGTTACTTATTGCCGCTGATGTTGGCATGCGGGGTTTGTTAAGGCGGATAGGCTTGGAATTTTTAGTGCGCCATTGGGAAAACAAATATGTGCACTGGCAATCTATTACCCCTCTTGCATCACGGACAGGAAGCCTTCAACTAGATAAAGATAAGGAACAACTACGTAAACTCCATCCTGCAGATATTGCAGACCTAGTGGAATCAATGGACTATAAAACCCGCGCCAATTTCTTTAAAGCATTAGATGATGAGCAAGCTTCCGATGCCTTAGCAGAAATGGAACTAGATACTCAAGTGGAAATTGTCTCCAGCCTTGACGGTGATCAAGCCTCTGATTTATTAGAAAATATCCCTCCTGATGAATCAGCGAATATCTTAGGCAAAATGCCCGAAGAAAAGTCTAACGTATTATTAAATCTCATGTCCTTAGATGTTTCCAAAGAACTCAAAGACCTAATGAGTTACGAGCAAGACAGCGCCGGTGGTCTTATGACTACAGAATATATTACTTTCCCCGGCAGCCTAACCACTGAACAAGCAATTATACGCTTACGAGAACTTGCCACAGATGAAAAAATCATTTACTACGTTTATATTGTAGATAGTGCTGAAAAACTTTTAGGAGTTCTATCCCTCCGTGATCTCATCACCGCCAATAACACAGCAAAACTTGCAAGCTTTATGAATACTAATATTATTTCTGTAAATAGTAAAGCCAGTTATCATAAGATAGCTAAAATTATTCATAAATACAGCTTACTTGCGGTTCCTGTTCTAAGTGAACATGGTATATTGCTGGGTATTATTACCGTAGACGACGTTCTTGATTTCCTTATGCCAGAAGCGTCGGTGTCCGGCCGCATGTTAAAACATCTTCACAAACATACGGTAAAAAGGTGGGAGTAACAATAAAATGAAAAAAAACATATGGGCCAAAACTGTGCTTTTTCTTTCACTCATGGGTCCGGGAATTATAACAGCCTTTGCCGATAATGATGCCGGCGGCATTGCTACTTACGCAGCTGCCGGTGCCAAGTATGGTTATGCTTTACTTTTTACCATGCTTATTAGCACAGTTTGTTTAGTTGTAGCCCAAGAGATGTCCGCTCGAACCGGAGCGGTAACCGGCAAAGGCCTAGCTGACCTTATTCGTGAACATTACGGTGTAAAATGGACATTATTTGCTATGTTAGTACTGCTTATCGCCAACGTAGGTACTACTGCTTCTGAATTTTCCGGCATTGCTACCAGTTTTGAAATTTTTGGCTTAAGCCGCTATATTTCTGTTCCCCTTGCAGCAATTGTAATATGGTTATTAGTTTTAAAAGGAAATTACGCTAAAACAGAAAAGTTTTTTCTAATACTATGCTTAACCTTCTTTAGTTATGTTATTTCCGGTATTATGGTACATCCCACTTGGAGTGAAGTTTTTAAGGCTTCCGTTACTCCGACTTTTTCTTGGAATGCAGAATTCTTATTGATGGCCATAGGGGTAATAGGAACCACAATAACACCCTGGGGCCAATTTTATGTACAAGCATCCGTGGTTGAAAAAGGAATAAATGCTGCAGATTATACCTATACCCGCTGGGATGTAATTATCGGTTCCTTTTTCACTTGGCTGATTGCTTTTTTTATTATTACTGCTACGGCTGCAACTCTATATGTTAATGGTATAACCATTGAAACCGCCGGTGATGCCGCCCTTGCTTTAAAACCTGTTGCCGGCCAATATGCCAGTTTGCTGTTCTCTTTTGGTTTACTGGGCGCTTCAACTTTAGCTGCCTTTATTTTGCCACTAAGTACTGCCTATGCAATTTGTGAAGCTTTTGGCTTCGAGCATGGCGTTAGCAAATCATATAAAGAAGCTCCTGTTTTCTTCGGTTTCTATGCTTTTATGATTATTTCCGGTGTTACTATAGTTCTGTGGCCGGGACTATCACTCTATAAAATTATGTTAACCTCTCAAGTGATTAATGGCATTTTACTACCACCTATTCTCGTTTTTATGATGCTTATCGCAGGCAACAAAAGTTTGTTAGGTAAATATGCAAATTCTAGGCTTTATAATATAATGGCCTGGATTTTTACAATAGCTTTGATTATCTTAACCTTGTTATTAGTAGTCTCAACAATTATGCCCTCATTTTTTTCCCCAGTATTCTAGACCTTGCCTAATAAAACAATAAAAGGCTCCATAATAGGGAGCCTTTTAT
>JAAYAE010000113.1 GCA_012719555.1 Acholeplasmataceae bacterium
GAAAGAGGACAATCTTAATATCATTACTTCTCAGAAAGGCGGCAGTGACCGTCCGCGCTTGACTAAACCGGTCGAAGCTGCAGCGGCCAACAAAAGTCCATTTTTTAATTATAGAATTTTTATTCGTGTATTCACGGTTTCTTTACTGCTATTTGTTTGTTTTATGGTTTACTTCTTTTTAACAGGAACCAAGTCGTCACCTAAACCGGCTAATGGTACCACTGCCTTTACAGATACAATAAAATCAGAACATTCGTCTGATAAGGAAGCTGCTTTAAAAAGTTCTGATAAAATAACGACCAAAATTACTAACACTGTCAAAGAACTAGTTGAAACAGTTGATAGTAAGGTTGCCACAACTAAGAAAGATCTCACTGCCATAGTTGCTGATCCTGCTAACAGTGATGATGTAATTGTTCAAATTACTTATAAAGAACCTGTTTGGACAGAAGTAGAGTCCGATGGCAAAACTGTAGAGACAGCTACTATTGCTAAAGGTACAACTAAGACTTATAAAGCAACCAAAGAAATCAAAGTAAAACTGGGCAGTATTCGTAATGTGGAAATTAAAGTTAATGGTAATGTTGTCCCTTATGGTGAAAAAGAGTGGGGTACCGTTGAAAAGATTTTTAAAAAGTAAGTAAATGAAGGAGTAAATATGAGCGAATTTTTGCCCATTTGTAAAGAAGATATAATAAAACGTGGTTGGGAGCAAATAGACTTTCTATTTATTAGTGGTGACGCCTATGTTGACCACCCCTCGTTTGCGACGGCAGTTATTTGCCGCGTTTTAGAGGCCCACGGCTACAAGGTAGCTATTTTACCACAGCCTGATTGGCAGCATAGTGAAAACTTTGCAGCCTTAGGAAAACCGCGTCTCGGAGTTCTTATTTCCGGTGGCAATTTGGATTCGATGTTATGTCACTACACGGCTGCCAGAAAGCCAAGAACGAGAGATAGTTATACAGCAGGCGGAATAATGGGCAAGCGGCCTGATCATGCTACAGTAATTTATAGCAAAATCGTAAAGAAACTTTGGCCTGATATTCCTGTTATTATTGGTGGTATAGAAGCAAGCTTGCGACGGTTTGCACATTATGATTATTGGGAAAATAAAATATTACCTTCTATACTGATAGATAGTAAGGCTGATTTGCTGGTTTATGGAATGGGTGAGCAGCAAATTGTGGAAATTGCTGACTATCTAACCGGAGGCGCTCAGTTAGAAGATATGCACTATATTCGTGGTACAGCTTATTTAACCTCAGAGCTTGTTAATATGGACGAAAAAGCTGTTTTATTGCCATCCTATGGTGAGATACAAACGAACAAAGAGCTTTTTGCTAAGGCATTTCAGCTGCAAAGTCAAGAACAGGATCCATTTAATGGAGAAACTGTTATACAAAAAAACGGAAATTATTTTGTAGTGCAAAACCCTGCACCATATCCTCTAAGCACAGAAGAGATGGATGCCATTTATGATTTACCATATTGTCGTGAAGTGCATCCGTCTTATCTTCCTTTAGGTGGAGTTCCTGCAATTGAAGAGGTGCAGTTTAGTATTATAAGTCAGCGTGGCTGTTTTGGTAGTTGTGCATTTTGTGCAATTCACTCTCATCAGGGACGTATAATTCAAGCACGCAGTCATAATTCAATCTTAGCAGAAGCACGAGCAATTACAGCTTTACCTAATTTCAAGGGATACATACATGATGTAGGTGGACCGACAGCTAATTTCAGACATCCCTCCTGTGCTAAACAGCTAGAAGTGGGTACCTGCAAAGATAGACAGTGTTTATTTCCTACCCCATGTCCTAATTTGGATGCTGATCATACGGATTATATTAATTTATTGCGAGAACTACGGGCATTACCGGGGATTAAGAAGGTATTTATTCGCTCAGGTATTCGCTATGACTACTTACTTGCAGATAAGCAACAAGTCTTTCTAGATGAACTTTGTCGCTACCATATAAGCGGACTATTAAAAATTGCCCCTGAACATATTTCACCCAAGGTTTTGAAATGTATGGGAAAACCGGGAAAAGATGTTTATTTGAAATTTTCAGAAGTTTTTGATGCAAAAAATAAAGAAATCGGATTAAAACAATATTTAGTTCCGTATTTCATTTCTAGTCACCCAGGATGTTCTCTTCATGAGGCAGTAGAACTGGCTGAATTTTTGCGCGATACCGGCAGACACCCGGAACAGGTACAAGATTTTATTCCTACTCCAGGTAGTGCTTCAACTGCCATGTATTACTCAGGAGTTGTTCCTGCCACCGGTAAAAAAGTTTATGTTACGCAAAACCCTCATATGAAGGCTATGCAGAGAGCGCTAATTCAATATAAGAATCCTAAAAATCGCGCCTTAGTAAAAGAAGCATTAGAAGAGACCGGACATACAGAGTTGATTGGTACAGATGATAAGTGCCTTTTGCCAGCCTATTTAGGTCGTTCCGGTACAAATAAAAGGACTAAATTTGATGTATACAAAGATAGAGTTGGAAAGAAAAAAAGATAGAGAGGGTGTAAATTCTTGAAAATTGGTGTAATTAGTCTTGGCTGTCCTAAAAATTTGGTGGATTCTGAGATTATGCTGGGATTAATTAAAAAAAATGAGTGGGGGATTACTAATAATCCTGCTGAAGCTGATATAATAATAATTAATACTTGTGGTTTTATAGCTAGTGCCAAGGAAGAATCCGTTAATACAATTTTGCAAATGGCCGAATATAAAAAATCCGGACCATGCAAATATTTATTGGTAACAGGTTGCCTGGGGCAGCGTTATGCTGATGAGTTGTTTGTCGATTTGCCGGAAGTAGATGCTATAATTGGAACTGAGTGTTATGATGTTATTGGTGACGTTATTAAAAGAGTAACTGCAGGTGAACGTTTTATACTAATTACTCCGCCTAAAGCATATACACAAGAAACTAAGCGAGTTTTGACTACCCCTGCACATTTTGCTTACTTAAAAATTGCTGAGGGTTGTGATAATTGCTGCTCATATTGTGCAATACCACAAATACGTGGACCATATCGCAGCCGTCCTTATGAAGAAATTATTGAAGAGGCTAAAACCCTAGTAACACAGGGTGTAAAAGAACTTATTTTGGTTGCGCAGGATACAACGCGTTATGGTGAAGAATATTATGGAACTTTGCGGCTACCCGAGTTATTGCGCGATTTGAATGAAATTGAGAATTTAAAGTGGATTCGTATACTGTATTGCTATCCACAATATTTTACTGAAGAACTTATTGTAACTATGGCAGAATGTGAAAAAATCTGTAAATATATTGATATTCCTTTGCAACATGCTAGTGATTCGTTACTTTCTTCTATGAATCGTTATGATACTAAGGCTAATGTAGAACAACTATTAGCGCGTATAATGAATAAAATACCTAATATTTGCTTACGTACCACTTTTATAGTAGGCTTTCCCGGTGAAACCAGAGAACAGTTTAAAGAGTTAAAAGAATTTGTAGCTAAGGAAAAGTTTAATTGTGCAGGTGTTTTCACCTATTCCCAGGAAGAGGGCACTGTTGCCGGTGCAATGGAGAATCAAATACCTGAACCTATAAAAAATGAACGCTATCATGAACTTATGGCTCTACAAGCCGAAATATCTGAAGAAATTCAGCAAAGTCGTGAAAGCAGCATAGTTGAAGTCGTAATAGAAGGCTTTGATGAAGATAATCCTGATTTAGCTATAGGAAGATCAACTTGGGAAGCCCCTGATATTGACGGTAAAGTATTTGTGGAAAATGCTAAAAATCTTCAAATTGGTGATTTTATAAAAGTTAAAATTTTACAAGGATTCACTTATGAAATTGTTGGAGAACCTGTATAATAAGGAGGGTATTTTAAGTGATTGTCGAAGTTATAAATACCGGTACTGAATTATTGCTTGGGGATATTCTTAATACAAATTTTCAATATCTTTCGCAAAAACTCAATGAAAATGGATTTGATGTCCTTTATCAGACTACAGTTGGTGATAACGAACAACGTCTCCTAGACGTTTTAAACATAGCACTAGAGCGTGCTGATATAGTGATCACAACTGGTGGATTAGGTCCGACTAGGGGAGATATTACAGCTGATACTGTAGCAAAATGTTTACATTTGCCTTTAGAATTGCATCAACCAAGTTTAGACAAAATAAAAGACTATTTTGGCAAAAAAGACATTGCAATGCCTGCAAACAATATTAATCAAGCTATGATTCCTAAAGGCGCTCATATTTTAAAAAATGATGTTGGAACCGCTCCAGGGATGGTTGTTAAGACCAAGAATGGCAAATTAGTCATTTTATTACCGGGGCCGCCTAATGAAATGAAGCACGTTACTACCTTACAAATGCTTCCGTATTTGGAAAAACATTGCAAACAACAAGCCATTATTCATTCTAAAGTTTTGCATTTGCGGGGTATGGGTGAATCTACAGTTGCAACTAAATTGGATGATATAATTATCAACCAAACTAATCCTACCATTGCCATATATGCTCGGCAGGGCGAAATTATCATAAGAATAACCGCGAAAAGCCCTACTTTAGACATAGCTCAGAATTTGATTGCTGAGATGGAAAAACAGGTGCGTGAGCGTTTAAATAAATTTATTTTTGGTGTAGACGATGAAACATTAGCAAAAGCATTGGGTAGAGAACTTACCAGAGGTAACTATACTATTTCTTTTGCGGAATCTTGCACTGGTGGGTTAGCCACAAGTATGTTAACAGACATTCCCGGAAGCTCTAACTATTTATTGGGATCTGTGGTATCATATAGTAACATGGCTAAGTCCAAATTAATTAATGTAAAACAAGAAACTTTAGATGAATATGGAGCCGTAAGTCAACAAGTAGCTTGCCAAATGGCTGAAGGTGTTCGCAACCTTTTTGGCACTACTATTGGCGTGGGTATAACCGGCATAGCCGGTCCTGGAGGAGGTAGCGATTCAAAACCCTTAGGCTTAATATATATTTCTGTAGCTAATGAAAAAGGAACTGTATGGGAGAAGAACAATTTCAATGGCTCCCGTAGTGATAATAAATTGCGTAGCGTTATGGCCGCTTTTTCTTTGGCGATAGACAAATTAAATGAATTAAAATAGGAGGTACTATGACAAACAGTACAAAAGAGCTTTTTGGCGATTTGCTTTTAGACAAAAAAATCGTAGCAGCATTAACAGATATGGGATTTGAAGAACCATCACCCATACAAAGAGAAACTATTCCACTATGCCTGGCCGGAGAAGATGTAATAGGCCAAGCACAAACAGGTACAGGTAAAACTGCAGCCTTTGGTATTCCCATTATTCAAAATCTTACGGATCATAAACATATTCAAGCTTTAATTATGACTCCGACGCGTGAGCTGGCGATTCAGGTTTCTGAAGAAGTTGGTAAAATCGGTCGCACTAATCACGTGAAAGCATTACCGGTTTATGGTGGACAACCAATAGACCGTCAAATCAGGGCGTTGCGCTCCGGTGTAAATATTGTTATTGGAACACCAGGTAGATTGCTTGATCATTTACGCAGAGGAACAATAAAATTAGATCACATTAAATTCTTGGTTGTTGATGAAGCCGATGAAATGTTAGACATGGGTTTTGTTGATGATATGGAAGAGATTATGAAAAATCTTCCTGTAGATCGCCAAACTATGTTATTTTCTGCAACTATGCCAAGACCAATTTTGAGTTTGACTAAAAAATACATGAAAGCTCCAAAGCTGATTGCTATCCACAAAGAGATTGTTACGGCTCCTTTAATTGATCAATTTTATTATGAGACGAAAGATAAAGTTGACGGCTTGAGCCGTATCCTCGATGTAGAAACTAATTGCAAGATGATTGTTTTCTGTCGTACTAAAAAAGGTGTCGATGAATTAGTAATAGCTTTGGGAACCCGTGGCTATTTAGCCGAAGGTTTACATGGGGATTTAAGCCAAAATCAACGTGACCGCGTAATGAAGAAATTCCGTGCAGGTCGTGCAGATATTTTGATAGCAACTGATGTAGCAGCTCGTGGGTTGGATATAGAAAACATTTCACATGTAGTAAATTTTGATATTCCACAAGATCCTGAAAGCTATGTTCATCGTATTGGCAGAACAGGCCGTGCAGGTAATAGTGGTATTGCTATTACTTTTATAACGCCTAGGGAGTTCCGTCAACTAAAATTGATTGAGCGCACCGTAAAAACAAAAATCGTCCGTAGTCAATTGCCTACAGATGCCAATGTTTTAGAGCGTCAAAGGGAGCAAATTGTATCTAAAATGCAAAGTGTTTTAGATCAAGCTAACTACAAAGACTACATGAGTATTGTGGAAACCTTGCAAAAAGATTACAATGCGGAAGAAATTGCTGCCGCTGCGTTAAAACTAATGCAAGAAGGGGTTAAAGCTTTAGAAGCACCGGCTGAAAGTAGATCAGCATCTGCTGATCTAGATAATACAGGCGGCAGACCAGGTATGGTCCGCATGTTTATTAATGTTGGCCGCAGCCAGAAAATCACTGTAAAGGATATTGCACAAGCAATTGCTATTGAGGCAGATATTCCAGGCAAAGATATTGGCTTAATCAATATTTATGATAAATTTAGCTTTGTAGAAATA